>JBPOJO010000637.1:0-7407 GCA_052033485.1 Bacteroidota bacterium
AATCAATTGATTTGGATTTTTTCACGCTGCTTGATTTTTCTCCCGACTTGTTATTGAGCGAGTTATCAAATGATTACAAACCAAATCTTCGTGCCAAAACCGCATTAAGTTTGGTTTTAGATATTAAAGGGATTAAAGTTGATTGTATAAAATTCAGGTATCCTTTTATGAGAGAAATGCTCAACGCGGATGGAATTAAAATGCTCAATATGAGGATATTGCGCCGATGAAATTAGATGCTATTGCAGGAAGAGGCAGTAAGAAAGATTTTTATGACATTTATTTTTTGCTTAGACATTATTCACTCTTGCAACTGTTTGATTTTTATAAGGCAATGTATGCTAATGACGGTTTATTTCAAGTACTGAGAAGTTTAGTTTATTTTAAAGATGCTGACCCTGACCCTATCATTTTTGAAAAAAAAGTTACATGGAAAAAAGTAAAAGCGGAAATCATTAAGCAAGTTCAAAGCGTGTAAAAAATAATGATGACATACTAAAACAGCTTGTAATGCCGATTTTGTTTAACAAATAGATAAAAAGATTCTTTGACCGAAGTTAGGTATTATTTAGACCGAGAGTATTAAAAATAAACCTCAAAGACATAGAAGAAACCGACCTAAACACATTTTTTTGCTAAATTTATCTGCGAATCCGGGCGCACCTAACATGACACGAAACGGTTAAATTAAAAGCACAATATTTAATTTTCCATTTAAAAACAATACCATGTGGGAAGCATATTTTGAAAACAAGGTGCCATTAACAACCTTGTGAAACTTGACACGTAACTATTCGTTGTTGGGATGCTGAAGTAACAAATCTTTCTTGTCCTTATGGTGTGAATTGTCAATGTATAGACCTTGTGATTTTTCAAGAGGACGATTTGAAAATTATTCAATTTTTTAAGGAAAATCAGCCTTTTTTTTGTTAAAGTCAAAATGGTTGTACATTGACAGCATTTCAGGTTATCAAGTTGAGTAAAAAAATCTCGGCGCAAGAAACTTTTTTTTGCACTCGGGCGGCGGAGTTTAGACCACGCAGACGAAAATTCCTCTGTTTCGCCTGTCTTAAAAAGACGAGGCGCGAAATTTTTGACAAGATTCTCGCCGCAATCCCGCGCCCCTTTATCGAAATGCCGCAATTTTAGAACAGTTAAAACGCTCCGCTGCCGCCGTCCTTTTTTTTCGTTTTTCAGCGATTAACAATGCTCACCGTCAGCCTGCTTACCGCTATTAACTCGTCTTTTTCGCCGCGAATCTCTACGTTCCACACGTGTGTACTGCGCCCGATATGCACGGCTCTTGCCGTTCCGCTGACAAGTGCGCCCGCACGAACAGATTTGATGTGATTAGCATTCACTTCCAAGCCGAATGCAATTTGTTTTTCCTTGTCTATCAGCATATTAGAGGCAACACTTCCGAGCGTTTCGGCAAGGAGTACGGACGAGCCGCCGTGCAAATAGCCGAGCGGCTGAATGTGCCTTTCATCTACCGGCATTGTCGCCCTGATGAAATTTTCCCCGATTTCCGTAAAAACAATCCCAAAATGTGAAACAGCCGAATTTTGGCAAAATTCATTGATTTCTTGGAGCTTATTTTTCATTTTTTTAACTGTTTAGCCTGATAGTATTACCGGCAACTTGCCGGCTAAATTTAGCTTTTTTGGGGTACAAGATGATTACTTACAGTACAATCTTTCGCCAACAAGCTAAATAATTACATTTTTTTCAAATTTTGTTTTTGTAAAAAAAAGTGTAATTTTGTGCCGCTTCTGTTTAATTGCCGTTTAAGAAGCAAACATAAGCAAAATTGAAAAAAAATGAATTTATCAAATGCTTTTTGGGTATATTTTTTCGTGCTTGTTTTTTTGCTGTCCGCCTGCGGAGCAGAGGAACGCTACAACACTCAAACCGACGCGCCCGAAAATCTACTCGCAAAAGAAAAATTTGTCAGCATTCTGACGGATATTCTTTTAACGGAAACTTACATTAACGCCAACCAAAACCGTTCCGAGCCGCCTTTTATGCGCTATCGCTCTTTTGAAAAGGGCATTTTTGAACGACACAAAACGGATACGGCACAATTTTTTGCAAATTTTGACTATTATTACGGAAATTCGCAAATTGCGGAATACATCAACATTATGCTCATGGACAGTTTGCAAAAACGCCGCGATGCTTATTTTGGAGACAATAAAGATTCAACTTCGGTAAAAAAATGAGGGAAATCATTGCTAAAATAAAAAAATACGAAATTCGTATTCGAAAAGCCGTCAATACACAAATGAAATGCGATTATCACTCAGTTTTCAAAGGTTCGGGTTTGAATTTCGACGATATCCGACAGTATGATTACGGCGACGACGTAAGGACGGTGAATTGGAACGTCAGTGCAAAAGGCGACGGTATATACGTAAATACCTACAAAGAAGAAAAAGAGCAGAACGTTTTTTTTATTTTAGATGTCAGCGGCTCGCAAGAAATCGGACAACCGGGCAGCAAAAAAATTGACATGGCAAAAGAAATTTGTGCTGTTCTCGCGCTTTCTGCCGTCAAAGAGGGGAGTTCGGTTGGTTTTTTGAGTTTTTCAGACAAAAAGGAAAAATTTGTTAAACCCAACAAAGGCGTTAAACATTCTTACAACATTTTAAAAGGCATTTTTGAGCACGAACCGCTTTCCGCCAAAACTAACATCACGCGGGCAATTGCGCTGACGCTCAACATGGTCAAACGAAAAAGTGTCATTGTTTTGATTTCTGATTTTATTGACGAAGGCTACGAAGTTTTGTTAAAAGCAATGGCAAAAAGGCATGACTTGATAATTTTACATATCTCGGATAATCGCGAAAAAGAAATTCCGCCGCTCGGCATTATCGAATTTTTTGATGTTGAAAACAAAAGAAATGTTTGGATTAACACTTCTTCCGAACGGGCGCGTGAAAAACTGTTAAATAATTATCGCTTGCGGGGCGAAAAAATCAGCAAATTATGCCGCACGGTCAACGCCAATTATTTGTTTTTGAATACGGGCGAAGATTATGTCGTCGAAAAAAACGGTGAGTATCCCTCTTATTTGGCAAAAATTGTTAAATTATTCAAAGTCAGAAATATAAGAAAGTAATTTTGGCTAAACCTATAAGGTCTTTAAGACCTTATAGGTTTGGAAATCAAAAAAATCTTGCCCAAAAATCTTAACACAGTCTTTAGGCTGCGAAAACGCCGGTTTATCGCTACTTTTTTGCACATAATAACCACCAAAAGGGCGTTTTTCAATTTTTAGGTCTTATTTTTTGACAAAAAATTTCCCCGACTTTTCCCAAGAATACAATTTTGTATCCTTAACTTGTCGTAAAGTAACATTTTGCACAACAAACCCACCCGGTACAGCTTCGGTCGTCGCCGTTAAATCGGGATTCCAAGTCAAAAAGAAATCCGCTATCAACTCCTCTCCGCTTGTGCTTGTCATCATCACTTCCGCAACGCCCTCTTTTTCAGAGGTTTGCATGATATTTTCTTTGTTAATTTTTGTTATTGCAGCTTCAATCGCAGTGCCGTTGTGGTCAAGTGCAAGGTTTTCTTTCCCTTTTTCATAGACATTCGTATTGAAATATGTATCAACGGCTTCCGTGATTTTTTCGCCTTTTTGCCAAGGAATATCCGATTTTACTTCCGTCGCCGCGCTGTCGGTTTGTTTACTTTCCTCTTTCGGTTGGCAGGCTGTCAGAAGAAACGCACTGACAAGAGCGATTAAAACGTTTTTAAACATGATATTAAACATTTGAAGTTAAATTTTGCGCCGAAATTTCGGAATTTTTTTGAGAAAAACATTTTCCGAAATCATAAAACAAACGAAAAAAAAACAAACAATCGAAAAACGCCTCATGCAGGCAAAGCTTTTTGTTAATTTTCGCCCTGCAAGTTCTTCATTTTAAGGCAATTACACCCTTAGGATTTTTTGAAACACTTAGGGGGGAATTGCCATAAATGAACAAGTTTGGTCATAATCAACCTAAATTTTTTTGTAACTATTTAGCCGGTTTGCCCAAGAATGTAGTGCGAGCTTTAGCTTGCGACCTTACGTTCGCTTGTTGTAGAATATCTTCCTCCTTAAATCCGCAAGCTAAAGCTCGCGGTACTCTCCGGCTAAACAGTTACATTTTTTTTATATTTTGGGCAAAAAAATCAACGCAATTTCAATATTTCAACACTGATTTTTCCGTAAGAACTGACTTTTACCACAATTCCCTCCTTTTCGATGTGCAACATTTCGGGTTTGATGACAAAAGTTTTAAAATCAAGCTCAACTTTGTCCGCTACTTTACTTTTGCTCATCGCGTGCATGATGAGGTCGGGAATTTTTTCAAAATGCGGATTGAGTTTAAATGTTAATTTTTCGAGGATAAAATCTTTGAATGAATTATTTACGAGCCATGCCGCCGATTCAAGGAGTGCCTCCTCTGTTTTGACCTCAAATTTGAAGTCGAGTATCGAGAGCGTCAGGTTTGCCGTATCTAATTTCGGCGTTCCGGTGAAATAAAGTGTCCCTTTGCTGTCGCCGTCTATGACCGTTTTGACTACTAATTTATTTCCTTTTCCGAGCAACTCCATTGATTTTATGACCACGTTATAGCCCTCAAACGGAACTTTAATGTCTTTCATATTGCTTCGGAGCGCGTCATTCACTTCGTCAAAAAATATTTTACTTTGCAAATGCAGTTCAAAATTTTCATCAAGTTCTTTTTGAATGATAAGATTCGGCATATTTTCGAGCGATGAAAAATCGGGTTTTTCGCCGACGTGCGATTCGATAGATGCCTGAATTTTTAAGCTGAAACGAATCATGCCGTCTTTTCCGTAAGGCTGCGAAGCAAATATTTTTTCGGGAACGGCGCGCAACCAAACTTTTTGTAATTTTTTATTAATCAAAATCGGTTTTTGCAATTCGAGCCATGTTTTTTTCAGGGCTTTTTTGAGGTCAATTTTTTCGTAGGCAATTTCATCAATTTTATTTTCAATCTCTTCCGACTTTTTTTCCAAATAATTTTCGATAATTTTGTCTAAGTTAATTTTCAAACCGATAATTTTAACACTCGGTTTAATAACCCACTCCACACCTTTGTAAGTAGTTTCGGACTTGATGTGCCAATGCGGTGTAATTTGCACTTTGGAGCGCATTTTTATTTTTACTGCCGTTTCAATGCCGTCTTTTCCGCCGAAAGTGATGCCGACTTTTTTGGCGGAAACAATAATTTTTAAGGGAATAACATAATCCAATTCATTTTTATGAAGTGAAATTTGTATATCCGAAAAACGACTGACTTTCAATTTTAAGCCGTCGCCTTCAAAACTGTCGTCATTATAGAGCGTAGTTTTGAGTTTGGTGTTGAGCATATCCGCCAAATCGCTCGTTTCAATCGCAACGGGTGAGGCGATAAAAGACGGTTTGCGGAGCGAGGGCGCAAGGGACGAACCCGCATCGGGTTCGTCAGGATTGATGCCGCTGCAAGCAAAAAAGGCACACGCAATAAAAACAAGCCCTAAAAGGCGAAAAAGGGAAATTTTCATACTATCAAATCTTTGAATCCTGCCTGATTTGCTGTCAATTTGACATAATTTGCCATTGAATGGTCATTCCCCAAGTCGGTAAAAAATCCCGATTTGAGTCTGTCCCAAAACATTTCCGTTCCGGTGAGTTTTTCGCCGCGCAAATCCCCTTCCGCATCAAAATAGCAGAATTTTCCGACATGCTCATAACCTTTGTAAAAAGGCACTCTTGCCACTACGTCGTTGTTGTTGACGACCCGGAAATAGCGTGTAGCGGAGATAAAATTGAACCATTGAGCAAATTCTTTGTTGCCGACGCGAGGTTGCCCGAATGTGTATGTTCCGCCGACTTCATCAATATCATGCTCATAAAAACGCGCAGTTGCCAAGTTTGCCAAAGCACCGCCGAGGCTGTGTCCGCAAATCCAAATCGGGCGATAACGTTGCTTTTTAACATCTTCTGCAATACATTCTCGCACTTGTTTGTAGACCACCGCCCAAATTAAATCGAGTGCTTCTTTAAAACCTTGATGCACCAAACCGTGTTGCCCTTCGGTTTTTTTGACTTCATAATCGTCCAAAAGACCGTAATATTTATTGCGATTCGGATAAAAATACGGCTCTAAGGACGTATCGAGGTCGGCTTTGATGTCGGCAAATTCGCCGATTTCCGTGCCGCGAAAAGCCACAATAATTTTTTTGTCGTCCGCTGCCGTAAAAGATTGTGTTCCGCGAACGTCCGAAAAAGCAAAATATTCAAAATTGAGCGCAAACAAAGCTTTTTCGACTACAACCCATTCTTCATATACCAAATCAGCGCAAATCGCCATAACAGCCGCATTTACGGGAGAATACGTTTTTGCAAACGGGTCAAATTTCGGAAAAATATTCCGACAATACTCTCTGAATGTCATATCAAAATAGGATAAAAATTTTTAAATTATTTTAAAAAAAGTAACTATTTAGCCGGCGTGTTCCGCGATATTTAGCTTGCGGATTTAAGGAGGAAAAGTATCCTCAACAAGCGAATGTGAGGTCGCAAACTAAAGCTCACGCTACATTCTTGTGCAAACCGGCTAAATAGTTACTAAAAAAATAATACTGAAAATGTACAACAAACCTCAGTCTGCCTGCGATTTTGCCGGTGTTAAGTCGCAAGCTGACAGCTCGCGGTACACCGATAAAACAGACTTCTTCCGTTACCCAAGCAAGCAGGTTTAACGGACTGAAGTCCGTTGTACAAGAAACCGTTTTTTTTACATTTGTTCGTCAGCCGTCGGACCGTACACACCGGGCAATTTGATGTTGAGCATACGCATATACACGGTCATTTGTGCGCGGTGATGTACGATGTGGTTCATCACAAACGAGCGCATAACCACAACACGCGGAAGCGTAAAATGCACATTATCACCGGTTTGCATTGTCCAATTAACAAAAAAATCTTCCTCCTTGCACTTATGAAGTGTTTCGATTCCGGCTTTGACGCTTTCGTTGTGAAAATCAATCAATTCCTTTTTCGTTTTGAAGTCTTTCGGAACGTAGTCCATTTTTGAAAAATCCATAACTTCGAGCGTCATGGTTTCGACCGCCCAAGAGGGCAATTCAGCCACATGAGAAGCCAAAAGGCTCAGCGTCATGGACTTTTCGTGTGGTTTAAAGTCGGGCAAATTGTCCGGAAGAGCTTCGAATAAACGCAATGTTGAGGCTGCTTCGTGCTGCATCTCGGCAATTAATGATTGAGCGATACCCATGTCAGTTTTAATTTTCACAAAGCTAATAAAAGGATTCGAAAGTCAAAAAAAAATCAAGTTTATTCCGAAAAAATTTTGGAACACATTTTACCCAAAATCCACAAAGGTC
>JBPOJO010000413.1:0-4713 GCA_052033485.1 Bacteroidota bacterium
ATCGCCCAATTTCATTTTATGTTGGGCAAAAGCGATTGTTGCAGAAAAAAGTGCAATAACAGTCGCGAGCGTGAAGATTATTTTTGACATCTTGCGGAATATTTAGGTGATGTACCTTAAATCAGCCGCAAAATTAATTTTTAAGTTTACATTTGCAAAAATTTTTTCAATCTTAATTTGCTCTTTATGAAATTTTATGCAATTTCCTTTTGCTTAATGCTTTGCATTTTGCCCCTGATGGCTCAAAACTCTTCAAAAACCGATTTGCCCGATGCTGTTGTCGAAAATGAACGAACGGAATACACCATTGAAGAAAACAATAAATACACGGTGGAATACAGCATTAAAATCAAAATTTTAAATCGTGAAGCCGAAAATTTGTTTTTCTTTGGTTCATTTTTTGAAAAAAGTTCAACAAATCTCAGCATGAATGCAAGCATTTTCGATTCTAAGGGAAACTTGATTCGAAAGCTGAAAAAAGAAGAGTTTAAAGAAGAGAAATACGACGACAACGTCAGTATTCACAATGATACATACAAAATGTACGCAGAAGTGCATCACAACGTTTATCCTTACACGGTGCATTTCACATACACGAAAAAAAGCAGCGAAAAGTGGCTTTCTTTGATTGATTTTCCGCATCCCTCACACACTTTTTCCGTTCGCGAAAGTGTGTATATCGTGCGATGCCTGTATGATAAACAGGTTCGTTTTATTCAAAAAAATTTAGATTATCATCAGCCGCCGCGTTACACACAAGCCGCTAACGTACATACTTTTGTGTATGAAAATATTCCGAATATTAAGGCTGACGAAGTATTTTTGCCATGGCACAATGCCACGGTTCCCGCCCTCATCATTTCCGCAAATAAATTGTACAACGAAGATTCTTCTTATGGTTTAAGCACTTGGGCAGAAGTTTCCAACTTTTATTCGCGCCTCAATTCCTATCAACAATCGCTCCCGACGGAGGCAAAAACTAAAATTGCAGAGTTGTGCACAGGCAAAACTGCACGTGAAAAAGTGGAAGTTTTGTACGATTATTTGCAAAAAAATTACCGCTACGTCAGCGTGCAACTCGGTATCGGCGGTTTCAAATCCTTTCCTGCAAGTTATGTTTGGGCGAATAAATTCGGCGATTGTAAAGCATTGACTAACATGATGTTATCTTTTTTGAAACAAGCGCAAATTCCGTCTTTTCCGGTTTTAATTAAAAGCAGTCGAAAACCGTTTCACCTCGACGAAAAAAATGCCACACAAATTTTCAATCACGTCATTTTGTGTGTTCCGCTTGAAAAAGATACCGTTTGGCTCGAATGTACAACCGACGCTTTCCCCGCAGATTATATCGGTGCTTCAAACATCAATCGAAAGGCGGTATTGTGCAAAGGACAAGGCGGCGGCTTAGTGTCTACGCCTGTTTTTACGCACAAAGACAATATTGATGTCCAAAAAACGCACTTTTCACTCCGTCCCGAAGGCATTGTTTTTAAAACAGAAGGCAGTGTAAAAGGTATTTTTTGTGATAATTTGTTGTTTTATCAAAAAAACACGGACGAAATTAATATGCAAAAATTAATCAAAAGTCTGTTTGCTTATCCGATAAAAAAATGCACGCAAAAAGACTTTTCGACCTACGAACGAATTGGAAAAAACATTAAAATTCCTTACAAAATCGAAGGAGTGGCAGAAAAAGTCATTTCACAGTCAGGAAAACGCCTTTTTGTCAGTCTTGCAGACTTGCGACGAAGCGATATAGAAACTGTTGATACAAGTCGACAAAGGTATTTTGATTTGGAATTAGGGAATGGTTTTACACAAATTGACACAATTACAGTCGAATTGCCGGATAATTATCAGTTTGAAAGCAAAGATAATTTTGAACACACTTCGAAATACGGAAAATATTCTTTCAAAGCGGCGATTAACGGGCGAGAATTGCATTTTGTTCGCAGTTTGGAATGGTACGGCGGCTGTAAAAATCGCTCCGAATTAAGAGAATTAGCAGATTTTGTTCAAAAAATTGTGGTTTTTGAGCGCAATAAACTCGTTTTAAAAGCAAATGCCGACAGCGGTCGTTAGTTGTCGATTGCAAATTGCTAACTCAATTCTACCGCGAACTGTTAGCCTGCGATTTTTCACGATAAAATCGCAAGCTAAAGCTCGCGGTATCCTCCGGCTAAATCATTACAAAAAATATTTTTTTTAACCGCCGGAAAAAAATCTTCAGCTTTTGCTTTTTTATAAAAAATTGTAACTATTTAGCCGGTTTGCCAAAGAATGTACCGCGAGCTTTAGCTTGCGACCTTATATTCGCTTGTTGAGAATACTTTCCTCCTTAAATCCGCAAGCTGAAGCTCGCGGTACACTCCGGCTAAATCATTACAAAAAAACATTTTTTGACCGCCGGAAAAAAATCTTCTGCTTTTTTATAAAAAATTTATGAAATTTGCACTTTTCACATTAAAAAAATTGTCAAAGTGAAATTGATTACAAGAAAAATCAACATTACAGGGCTTTCATGCTTATTGATGCTCTTCATTTTCGCCTCTTGCGGTGTTTTGAAACCGAAAGGCAAACGCATGAACATTGACGGAACGTATAAAAGCGATATAACTTCCGTCGAACTCCGCGTTTCCGCTTCAGAAACGGCTGAAATAATTGTTGAAGCTATAGACGCTGCCGATAAAGAGCGTTTAGAAACTGTTGAGGCGCGTTACAACGGCGAACTCTTAACTTTTATGGTAAAAACCCCGTCCACGGGCGCAAATGTGAAGTTTCGTTTTGAAATCGCGACCGGTGAGCCGCTATCCGACGGTTTGATTCTCGACGGCAGCAAACAAACAAAAGTCAGCTACAGAAAAAAGTAGACTTTTTTGTCTTTTTTTATAGCTCATTTTAATTTTTGGTGCAATTATTGTCAGTTATTTGTATGATATTTCGACAAAAAAAATTAAAAGAAAGATAAAAAATTGTTTTTTTGAATAAATACAATTTTTTGTTCTGTAAAAATTTTATTTTGAAATGCTTTTTAAAATAAAGTTTTGTTTTAATTATTAAAGCTGAACTGTCTTTTTTATTAAAATGCTGAACTTTTTTTAATTTCTTTTTGTCTGCTCAAAATACGCACACAACAAGATGTTAACACAACAAATTGACTGCCTAATTTTTTACCAAAACGTATTACGCTATGAAAACTCAACATCTTGAGAAAAACAAAACAGACAACTCTAAACAAACATTGGAAGACCTCAAAGTTGCCCGCGAAAGGCTCAAAGAGGTACAAGAAAATGCAAAGAGATTGCGCGAAAAGCTGAAAAATCAGTAAATACAAGGCGAAAGAACTTCAAAAATATTTGGGGAAGTATCAAGAGGGCTTTCGGCTGAAACGATTCTGTATTGGAAAAAATTGATAATTTTTTTGAACTTCTTTTCGTGCAAAAGCGTGAAAAGAAGTTTTTTTTTGTAATTTAGCCCCAAGTCAACTGAAAATAAATTGCTTGCGATAATGATATTCGGTTGATGGCAAAATGAAATTACAGGCAAATATTGGCAAAATTTAACTAAAAAACATGAATAAAACTCTTAAAACTGCCTTTTTTCAAGCAGATTTGTCATGGCAAAATCCGCTTGAAAATCGTCTTTATTTTGAAAAAAAGTTTGCAGAAAAATTGCAACAACATGAGCTTGTCGTTTTGCCGGAAATGTTCACAACGGGCTTTTCGATGCAAAATGAACACTTTGCAGAAGAATATGAAGGTGAAACGCTGCGTTGGATGTCCGAACAAAGTCAAAAATTTGAAACTTTGCTCACAGGCAGCATTATTTTTAAAGAAAATCAAGGTTTTTTTAACCGCCTTTTCGCCGTTTTTCCCGACGGGAAAATTTTACATTATGACAAAAAACACCTTTTCAGACCGGCAAACGAACATTTACATTATTCGGAAGGCAATGAAAAATTGATTTTGGAATGGAAAGGTTTTAGAATTATGCCCTTAATTTGTTACGATTTGCGCTTTCCGGTTTATTCGCGCAATATTTGGCACGAGGAACGTCAGCAAGCGGATTACGACATCTTGATTTATGTCGCGAATTTTCCCGCTTTGCGCTCCCTTGCTTGGAAAACGCTCTTGCGTGCGAGGGCAATCGAAAATTGGGCTTTTGTTTTGGGCGTAAATCGGCGCGGAACGGACGGAAACGGCATTTTTTACTCCGGCGATTCGGCGGCTGTTAATTTTTTGGGTGAAGCCATGTGCGAATTGTCGCAAGATGAGGATTTCGGCGAAGTCATTTTTGAGAAAAATTTACTTGATGATTTTCGCAAACGCTTTCCCGCATACATGGACGCAGATAAATTTTCTATCAGTCGTTTGTGAAGACACAAAACAACGGCGGAAATTTTCTATCAGTCGTTGAAGACACAAAACAACGACAGAGAAGACACAAACAATGACAAAAAATTCATGCTTACTGCTTGTATATCAGTTGTTTGTGATGATACAAAACAACGGCGGCAGAAACGGGAGAAAACAACACCGTGTACCATAAACTATCGGCGCGAGCATAAATTTGCGGTACACGGCGGAAATTTCAACAACTATTCCGTTACGGTTTCAAGTCTTTGCACGACAATCTCCGATTTTTTGCTGTCCCAAAATATTTTGGAGACGCAAGTCGTGCGCTCCCTGCCGGGGGCAAAAAATTGGTCGAGAT
>JBPOJO010000321.1:0-4443 GCA_052033485.1 Bacteroidota bacterium
GCTGCAATGGATATTGCAGGAGCAATTGTGGGAGCAGGAACTGCAGCTATTAATCAATATGTAAATACAGGTGAAGTTACAGGAGGTGCTGTTGCAGGAGGTGCCGTTTTAGGTGCTGTTGTTGCATCAACCGGAGCTGTCAGAGCAATTGCCAGCCTTTTTATGTAAATTGCGGATAAAATACACTAAAACTATATCTATTTGTGGTGTGTTATTATACAGTAAAACACAACACAAATAGATACGGTTTCAATAAATTCCCAATCAAATTTGGGTTATTTAATTTGTGATTTTGTTTTTTTTACTCAATTTTGTATTTTAATTTTAAAAAATTTCAAATGGAAAACATTTTTTTTGCGGGTTGGTTGAATCTTGCACTTTCTCTTTTGGTTATTTTCCCATTTGTGTTGCGATGGTTCAAAGATTTTTTTACACAGTCTATTAGCGTTTCATTCCTAATATTTAAGATGTTTTTTATCATCTTGACTTTATTTATTTTACTATTGCCTAATTTTTTCGGATACTATCATCCTTTTATCAGCATTTTTTATTCCTTAATTGCGGTGGTGGTTATTCTGAATTATATGTCGCAATTTAAATTTATGAAGGAAAGAAAGTAAAAAAAATCACCTATATTGATTCCGAATAATTGGCTGTGTTTTTTGAATGAGATTTCCCCCGCCCCAAAAAAACATCAGGGTCCTTGCCGTTGTTTGTGTCCACACAAACGACTTCGTTTCACCGGGTGAGAAAGTCGCTTGTGAAGACACAAGCAACGGCGTTGGTAATGGGACAAGTAAAAAGTGCATTTTTCGAAATTCCTTTGCTATCCCGACGGGATAGAAGGTTTATAGCAAAAAATTGACAATGATAATGCTACGACCCCAACGGGGTCGCAAAAAAACAACATCTGCAAGCTACAAACGTATGATGCCTTTGGCATCGTTTTTCTCGGGTTTGTTTGAACTTTCTGTTTTTTTTTGCTTAATCAGCGTCAAACATCTTTTCTGTCCCATTACTTATTTTTGAGTAAGACAATTTTTTCTTTCGCAGATTCAACCCACAAAAACGCAACCTTTTCGTTTCATTTCCGTTCAAAGTTTGAGTTTTCGTATGTTTCAAACGCGAAAAATCGGAGCGTTGCATTTATTTCTTTTCATTCGTAAAAACAAGGTAATCATGGAGAATAACGATTCTAACTCAAAAAATCCAATTTCTGCTGAGGAGATAAGCAACAATCTCCTAAATAGAATCAAGTTACTGAACTCTAACGAATTGACTGACGAACAAATATTAAAACGAATCGCGGATGGTCGAGATTGTGTTGATTGGAGCGACAATCAATACACGGGCGAACTGAATTCAAAAAAGTTTTCGATTGAGAGAAAATATGTTCGAACAAGCAAGAGCGGTGCCACAAAATACCATAAACTTGAAATTAAGAACGGAGGGCGTGTGTCGCTTGGCGATTGCTCTGTGTTGGAGTTTTCGGAAGAATATTGGTTTGACCTTGCTGTTTTTAATCCCGGTTTAGAAATCTACATTTCAGATGCTGATTTTAACAGTAAATTTTTTCGAGAAACAGATAATTTCAGAGACTCCTTATGCCTCTTTCCGGAATATCTCGCATATCTAATCTTTAAGCGAAAAAGTAGTTTCAAAATTTGTTTTGTGGTTTTGGAAGACGCTAACAAATTTAAAGCGAGAATAAAAATTAAAGTCAGTACCAAAAATGACTTTAAGAAATTCATGGAGCAAGAAATGCCAATTTTCGAAAAATGTAAGTCTTTTGCAACCTACAAAACCCTTACGCTCTTGACACAATTAAAAAACCTTAGCCCAAGACCAAAAGGCGGACTGTTAAAAGCTTTCATTGAATCAGACTTAACTCCCGCTTATGAAGACTCAATGCGTTATAATCGCAAAATTCATGACGAACTCGGGTTGCCTGCAATGTATGAAACAGTGAAGTCTTGGATTTAAAATCCACAACCAAACGCAACCTTTTTGTTTCCTTTTCCGTTCCCGATTGTAGTTTCCGTGCGAAACACACAATTTTCTGAAAATCTCTTGCCGTTGTTTGTGTCCACACAAACGACTTCGTTTAACCGGGTGAGAAAGTTTCAATAAATTCCTAATCAAATTTGGGATATTTAATTTGAAAGTTTTGTATGTTTTTACTTAATTTTGTCTTTTTAAACATTTCAAATGGAAAACATTTTTTTTGCGGGTTGGTTGAATCCCTTGCCGAATTCCGGGGTTTTTCCAAATAAAAAAAGCAAAATTTTATTTTGGAGACAAAATTTATTTATCTTTGCGCTTGTAAGTTGAAGAGGAAGCAAGCTCTGCAGGAGTGCAACTTGTCAGCAATAAACTTACCGAATGAGGCAATGACCTCCCTGCCCCGAAAAATTCATTTTTTTCGGGGTCTTTTCTTGATTTTTTTCCTTCGTATACCTCAAAAAGACAATCCTTACTTTGTATTTTTCAAACCACTCCCCCGATGAGTTTTCTTAGCCATAGCGAACTCGACAATGTTATTGCTTTTTGTAGCGAAGGTATCATCTTGGGCTTGCGTGCTCGATTCGACTGTGATGCTTTTTTCGGGCTTATTCGATGTTCGACAAGGCTTGGAAACAGGTTTAACTGTTTTTTCTGTTACATCTTTGACTTCGTCTGTGATGCTTTTTTCGGGCTTATTCGATGTTCGACAAGGCTTGGAAACAGGTTTAACAAGATTTTCTGTTTGACTATCAGCTTTTTCCGCAACTTTCTGCTCGTCTTTAGTTTTGTTTTGATGTTTCGGGTCATACTTCTCTCCCTTGCTGACACAGGCAAAAATTGTATGTAAAAGTTTGTTTCTTAAAGCATTAATAGCGACACGCTTTTTTTTCCCCTCGTCAGTTTTCTTTTTGTAAAATCTTGCAAATACACAGTTTTTACGATTCAACAAAGAAACTGCGCACATATGCAGAAGCGATTTCAATCGCATATTTCCAAGTCGCGACGTACGGCTTTTCCCGGTGAATTTGCCCGAACTATGCTCAAACGGAGCAACTCCGCAATAACAAGCTAACGCTCGGGCGTTATCGAAAGTGGTAAAATTCCTTGTTGCGATTATCAACTCTACCGCTGTTATCAAACCAACACCCGGCACTGAGACCAATATGTCGTAGTTTTTTTTTATCTCTTTGTCTTCTTTTACTGCTTTTTCAAGAACCTGAGTAACGGACTTCAAATCGTTTTCCAATGCTTCCCGCGATGCTTCACAGCTTGTGCTTAAAAGCTCGTATTCTTCCGCTGACAAATATTTTTTTGCCTCATTTACATGCGTATTCACAATATTGAGGCTTTTCTTTAGGTTTGTACGAATCCTTTGCAATCTTTTTAATTTACGAATCTGCATACTTGCAGGTACGTAAGCACAAAACTTGTCTTCGTGCCGGTAAGCATACTCGGCAATGCGTCCTGAATCAACTTTGTCATTTTTCCCACGCCCCAAGCCTAATGAGTTTTTGATGCGAAGTGGATTTTCAACCCAAACTTGATAATTATTTTCGTGTAGAAAATCGGCAACAAACTCAGAATAGTAACCTGTCGCCTCCATACAAATGAGCAAAGGTTGGTTTGGGTGCTTTTTTTTGATGAAAGCAAGCATTTTTTTTATACTTGCATGTGTGTTAGAGCAGCGTTCGAGATAATTTTTTTGTAAATCGTGGGCTGTAAAGACTGAAAAGTCGAGATGTTCCTTACTGACATCGATACCGACATAAATTTGATTTGCTTTCATTTTGTTTTTAGATTTGCAGTGAAAAAGCAGCATTCATAGTCCACTCATAACATTGATAACGCATTTTCTGCAAAATTCCGGACGAGTTTTGGGCTATTGAAACAGGTACTGAACTAATTCGGCGATTGAGTTTAAAATCTCAGTTGTTTGTATAGTTTCAGATAGGCACCTGTAATGCTGTGGCTAAGGTAACAAAATTTTATTTTGTCAACTTAACAATGCAAAGCTAAATGTTGTTTGTGTCTTCACAAACGACTTCCGATGCGCTTGTTTGTGTCTTCACAAACGACTTCCGATGCCCTTGTGTGTGTCCTCACAAACGTTTTCCGCCGTTGTTTGTGTCCTCACAAACGACATCGTTCCGTTGTTGTTTGTGTCCTCACAAACGACTTCCGCCGTTGTTTGTGTCCTCACAAACGACTTCCGCCCTTGTTTGTGTCCTCACAAACGACTTTTTTCCGATGTTTCTGTCTTCGTTTTGCCGCCATAATTTCATATACTCTGTTTTTTTTATGCACATGCCTAAAAAAAGTCCCTTCACTAAAAAAAACATTGGTAAATTTGCATGACTTTAAAGCCAGCCAATTTTCCGTATGGAAAAAAAAATCAGAAAGAAATTTTACAAAAGTTCATTTTGGCTGTTTTTTATTTTC
>JBPOJO010000476.1:0-2343 GCA_052033485.1 Bacteroidota bacterium
AATGCTTTGCAGTTGGATAACGGTTTTTGGGAGAGCAAAGACGAAAAAGATGATATTGATGAGGAAATTCGCCTCAAATTTAGCAAAGGTTATCCCGATTCAAATATTGTTTTTGAAGATACCATAACGGCTGTTTTGTTTCAAAATACGGAAGAGGTGATGCGCTGCAAAATCGAAGACGGCGATAATTTCCTCAAACTTCTAAACGCTTTTATCAAGTACGAACGTCCCGAAGTAAGAATTTAAGGAAGCAGTCGTTAAATTCGGCGAAGAACTTCCGAATATTTTGGAGGCTTTGCGCCAAATGATAGCAAAAGCAGGCGAGGAAAATACCGATTTTCGCAAAAAACGCGATGATTTTTTACAACTTTGTCAAAGTTCTATCAATCCGAATTTAGGGCTGACGGACGTGCGCGAAATGCTTATTCAGCATATTCTTACCGAAGATATTTTTGTTACGATTTTCGGGAAAGTTGATTATCACCGCGACAATAACATCGCAAGCATGCTCTACGATGTTGAACGAACATTTTTCAGAGGCGCAACCAAAGAAAATTTGCTTTATGTTATTCGTTCCTATTACGACAAAATCAAAAGAAGGGCAAATGAATTGGTTACGCACGACGAAAAACAAAAGTTTTTGAAAGTCGTGTATGAAAATTTTTACAAGGCATACAATCCGAAAGGCGCGGACGTTTTGGGCATCGTTTACACGCCGTCCGAAATTGTACGATTGATGATTTTAGCGACGGATTTTCTGCTCGAACGAAATTTTAACAAAGTTTTAAGCGACAAAGATGTTGATATACTCGACCCTTGCACGGGTACAGGCACATATATCACTGAAATTATTGAACATATTCCGCCGCATCTGCTGCCTTTTAAGTACGAAAATGAAATTCACGCGAACGAGGTTGCGCTTCTGCCTTATTATGTCGCCAATTTGAACATTGAAACAGTCTATCAAAACAAAATGAAGGATTACAAAGAATTTAAAAACCTTTGTTTGACGGACACATTGGATAATTATGCGGCGATAAACTACACGGGAAAACAAATCGGTTTTGAAGGTACGGGCTTCAGTGAAAATATCGGGCGCATTTTGGCGCAAAACAAAAGAAAAATATCCGTCATTATCGGAAATCCGCCTTACAATGCCAAACAAGACAATTACAATTATCAAAATGCAAATCGTGCTTATGCTGAAATAGACAACAGAATCAAAGAAACTTACATCAAAGAGGGCAAAGCGCAAAATCAAATTGTCATTTATGATATGTATGTACGTTTTTTGCGTTGGGCATCAGACAGGCTCAATAAAAACGGTGTAATCGCCTTTGTTTCAAACAATTCCTTTATTGATTCCGCTTCTTTTGACGGTTTCAGAAAATTAGCTGCAAAAGAATTTCAAGAAATTTGGATTTTGAATACAAAAGGCAATGCGCGAACAAGCGGAGAGCGGCGGAAAAAAGAAAAGGGGAATGTTTTTGATGATAAAATTCGGGTCGGTGTGGCGGTTTATTTTTTAGTTAAAAATGAAAAAAAATCTGCTTGCCGAATTTATTATCATGAATTGGAAGATTATCGGACATCGGAAGAAAAGTTAGATTATATCAATTTTAATAAATTTTCAGAAATGCCTTTTGAGCTTATTATTCCTGATGAAAAAGGCATTTGGATAAATCAAACGGACAATGATTTTGGTGATTTGCTGCCTTTGGCAGATAAAGACGTAAAGGCAGGCAAGAGTGAAAAAGCAATTTTTGAACTGTTTTCAAGAGGCTTAGTTTCCCAAAGAGATGAATGGGTGTATGATTTTTCTAAAAGTCATTTGAAGAAAAAAATGCTTTACTTCACTGATATTTACAAAAAAACGCTTAAAAACAAGAATTTTGAGGATAAATTTAAAATTAAGTGGGATGAAGATATGGAAACTTATGCCGCAAGGAAAATTCAAAAGAAATTTGATACCGAACAATTAGTTAAAAGTATGTACCGCCCTTTTTCAAAAAAGTGGCTTTATTTTGACAAACATTTTAACGGAAGAACTTATCAATGGTACAATATTTATAAACCCCTTGAAAACAAAGCCATTGCCTATTCAGGATTGGCACATGCGAAACCGTTTAGTTGTTTGGGATTGAGTGAAATTTGCGATTTGGGCTTCATTGAAACTTGTCAATGCCTCCCCCTCTATCGCTACATCAACGGCGAACGCAAAGAAAACATCACGGATTGGGCATTGGATTTATTCCAAAAAAACTATAAGGTTTCCGAAAACCATGTGGGCTTGGAAAAAATTGACATTTTCCATTATGTTTATGCGGTTTTGCACAATCCCGA
>JBPOJO010000111.1:0-2817 GCA_052033485.1 Bacteroidota bacterium
ATTTTTAGCAAATTATTTTTGAAAATTCTTAACTTATTCCCTTTCGGGTGATAGAAGCGCAGTAAAATAACGAGCAAAATTCCGATTCACCTACACGATTTTGGAAAATCGTGCAGCAAAAAAGTACTAAATGATGAGTCGAAAGGGAATAAGTATTTTGTGTGCCGGATTGCGCAAAAAAGCTAATTTTGAAAAACAAATCAAAGATTTCCGAAGTTGTCAGTTCTTAATTATTTAGCTTGTTGACAAAAGATTGTACTGTAAGCAATCAACTTGTCTAAATTTAGCCGGCAAGATGCCGACAATACTATCAGGCTAAACTGCCGGCAAGATGCCGACAATACTATCAGGCTAAACATTTACTTTATTTCTTAAAATATGCAGCCTATTTCTGCGGCTTTTTTTCCGAAAATTTTATTCGTTTTGACGAAACTTTTCACCCCAAGATGCTCAGATTTTGGCATCGTTTACCTGCGAAAGCAGTTTGAAAATACGATTTTGAAACAATATTTCAGCATTTTTTTGGGAAGCATTTTCCTTTTTTTTGCCCCCGATTTAACTGCGCAAAAAAAAATTGATTACGCGGCTTTGTACCCGGAGGAAAAGGCAATTTTTTTGAAAAGGACAAAAAAAATTTACATAACGCTCAAAAAAGGCAAAATCAGCGTCCGAAACGAAGTTTTTAGTGAAATTTTGCACCTCAAAGCACAGTCCGCCGAATTAGCACTCGAAAGTGTTCGTTTTTCACAATTTGTTAAAATTTCAAATATTGAGGCATACACGCTTACGCCCGAGTCGGAAGGTCGCAAAAAAATTCCGGCAGGCAATTTCCAAACAAACGACATTATTTCCGAAGACGTTTTTTACAATGATGAAAAAGAAATCAGCTTTACTTACCCCGGCATTTCTCCCGGTTCCAAAACAATTTTGCGCTATACCGAAGAACTGAGCGATGCTCATTTTTTGGGCGGATTTGCCTTTTCTTCCTATTTGCCATGCGTCGAAAGTGAAACTGAAGTGTATGCGGACAAAGACATTCTTTTAGGCAGTAAAATTTTTAACGGAGAAAAAGTTGAAGTTGATGAAGAAAAAGGGCTTTTCAAACAAAAATTTCGCTTCCGAATGTCGCACGTTTTGTTGCAATCCTTTAGCGAAAATGCTCCTTCGACAGCATATTTTGAGCCGCATATTTGGTTTTTTGTACGCGGATTTTATGAAAAGGGAAAATTTCATTCCTTTTTAAACGACGTAAATGATTTATATTCATGGTATTACGGATTCATCAAAAATGCCAATCGCGCCGACTCGCGCCCGCTGCTAAATTTTGCCGACAGCCTTTCCGGAAATGCTAAAAATGCTGAAGAGAAGGCAAAATTAATTTATCTTTGGATTCAAAATCACATTAAATATGTTGCCTTTGAGCAGGGTTTGCGGGGTTTTACGCCCGAAATGCCTGAAAAAGTATTTGAAAAACGCTACGGCGATTGTAAAGATATGAGCAGTTTATTGGTCGCATTGTTGCGAAATGCGGGTTTAAAAGCGCATTTTGCATGGGTCGGCACGCGCGATTTGCCCTATCGTTATGAGGAACTGCCGTCGCCTGCGGTTGATGACCACGTTATTGTGGTGGTTTTTTTGGAAAATAAAATTCTGTTTCTCGATGCAACTTCGCCTTATGTTCCTTTCGGAATGCCGACGGCTTTTATTCAGGGGAAAGAGGCTCTCGTGGCGATTAGCGAGAAAAATTATCAAATTTTGCCTGTTCCTGTTGCTCGCTCGCAACAAAATATTATTTCGGATTCGGTACATTTATTCATCAAAAAAGACAAGTTGCTTGCGCAGGGCGTATATGCAATGCAGGGATATCCGCGTGTAATTTTTACGGAACATATTGCTGAAAATTCGGAAAATCAGCTAAAAAGTGTTAAGAGGCTTTTTCAAGGAGAGAACAAAATTTTGGACAGTTTGCAGTATGATTTTGAAAATTTTGAAGAAAATAATCGCCCCTTGTTGTTGAATTATTATTGGGAAACGGCTCATTATCATAAAACCGTTCGCGGCGAAATCTACATTAATTTACATCTGCACCCGCTTTGGAAAAACAAAAATTTGCGCGAAGAGCGGAAAATTCCGGTCGAAACACGTTATCATTTTGAGCAGCGTTCATGCGTCATTTTGCATATTCCCGAGGGGTATCGCGTCGCGTCGCTTCCCGAAAAAACCGCTTATGAAGCCGACGAATTTGCATTTGAAGTGCGCTACGAAAAACAAAACAATACGATTGTGATGCGTTCAAAGATTCGCGGTTCGTTCTTACTTTTGCCGTCCAAAATGTTCAAAAAGTGGAATGAAATGACCGAAAAGCTCAATTCTGCCTATCGGCGCAGCATTTTATTAGAGGCTAATCCGTAAAATACAGTCAAAAATGAAACTTTTCGGAGAGCTAAAATGTTTGGCACGGTATTAAAATTGAACTTTCATGCTCGCTAAAATTGCGATTTTTCTTCTGAAAACCTACAAATATGTGGTTTCACCGCATCTGCCTTCTGCTTGTCGTTTCACTCCTACCTGTTCGGTTTATATGACCGACGCGGTGAGCAAATACGGATTTTTTAAAGGGCTTCGGCTCGGAATCAAACGTTTAAGTCGTTGTCATCCTTGGGGCGGGAGCGGTTATGACCCGATTCCATGAGGCAGATTTTTTTTAAGCTATACCTAAAATTCGTTCAGCGTGCAGGGAAAAATTCACTGCCTTTGTGTGCGTCATCAACTGAGCCCTCAGGCTAAACAATTTCTCACAGCAATGAAAGCTCCGAC
>JBPOJO010000147.1:0-1668 GCA_052033485.1 Bacteroidota bacterium
CGGCAAGTTTGAAAATGCCTTTCACACACGAATATCGCACTCCTCAGACGCTCGGCACAGACAGAATCGCAGCGGCAGCGGGTGCTTTTGCCATTTTCCCCTCACAATCTGTCCTTTGTATTGATGCGGGCACTTGCATTACCTACGATTTTATCCGTGCCGCGGGCGTGTATGAGGGCGGTAGCATCTCGCCGGGGTTACGCATGCGTTTTCGCGCCTTGCACGAATTTACGGGGCGATTGCCGATGATTGAGGCGGCGAGTTTCCGCCCCGAACTCATCGGCAAAAGTACGCAGGAAGCGATTTTGAGCGGCGTTATGAACGGTTTTTTGTCTGAAATAAAGGGAATTACGGAGGCTTATATGCAAAAAAAGGGCAAAATGATAACGGTAGTTTGCGGCGGTGACGGCGATTATATAGCGCGCGAATTTCCCGAATTTAGACATGTTCCCGATTTGGTTTTACGCGGTTTGAATGAAATTTTAAAATACAATTAAGGTGTTTTTCGACGCACATACCCATCATTTTTCAAAAAAAAATGCGGTCGTAAATGTTTTTTATCAAGATTATGAAAAAATTCGGGAGGTGCAATTTTGCTCACTTGCCCTGCATCCTTGGCACGTCGGTGATATAGATAAGAATTTAATTTTTGAGCCCGAAAAATTTGCCGCAAAGAATATTCTTGCGGTGGGCGAAACAGGCTTAGACAAAGTTTTTTCGGCAGATTTTGAGCTGCAAAAGGAAATTTTTCGGCAACATATCGGTATAGCTAAAAAAATTAAAAAACCACTTATTCTTCACGCTGTTCGTGCGCACGCTGAGATACTTGCGATGTTGCGCGGCGAAAAGTTTGATATGCCCTTTCTTTTTCACGGTTTTAATCAAAATGAAAATATTTTTAATGTTTGTAGGAGTGAAAAAAATGCTTATTTTTCATTCGGGAAAGCCCTTTTTCATCAAAAAAGTAATGCGGCAAATGCGCTCCAAAATCTCCCGCCGGAGAAAGTCCTGTTTGAAACAGATGATTCTTCAACAGAAATAGAGCAGGTGTACGAAAAAGCGGCTGAAATTTTAGCCACAGATATTTCAATTTTGCAAAAACAGACCGCAGAAAATTTCGCTGTTTTTTTCAAGATTTGAAATAAATTTTGTGGTTTCTGTTCATTCAAAATGTTTTTCTGCGTTTTTGAGCGAGCTAAATTACGTTTTAACACCTGAAGTACGCAGCGAAAATAAAAATCGCAACGCGGAAGAAAGTGCAGGAGATTTGCGCAAAGTATTTTTTGCATTGAATTGCATTTTTTGTATATTTATGAGCGGAAAACAAGCTGTTTTTTTTGCGCCTGCCTGTTACGAATGCTTGCCATTGTGCGAACTTTGCAACAATAATATTACTTTGAATGAAATAAAACTTTGATAATCAACGACTTGCAATCATATTTTTGCGTCAAAGCCTTTTATTGTTTCCTTGTAATTGTTTAGCCGGAGCGTACCGCGAGCTTTAGCTTGCGAATTTGGAGGAAGGTATCCGGCAACAAGCGAATAGGTCGCCGGCTAAAGCTCGCTGCATTCTTGGGCAAACCGCCTAAATAGTTGCTAATAATTTTAGTATCAATTGAGTATCGTTGGGGGGGCTAAATAGTTACAAAAAAACAATATGTCAAACAA
>JBPOJO010000716.1:0-2364 GCA_052033485.1 Bacteroidota bacterium
TGCCGCAGCGAATCAAAGTCAATGCGAGCATGAGCAAAGAGGTTTACGACGGAAACGACGCTATGATTGTTAAAGGACAAGCCTTAAATCTCTTCGGTCCGCCGGCTGCAAATCGAAAATACGAAACGGAATTAGTTTTACGCACGGCTGTTTTTTCTCCTGACAGAAAAAATAAAACCCTTGCCGCTTACGATTTTTCCATGCGCTACAATAAAGAAGTTTTTTTGGAAAATGCTGTCAAAGAGGGAACTACCGACGAAAAAGGTGAATTTTCCGAATCTTTTGATTTTCCGCCCGAATACGCCGGTTTAGGCGCAATCGAAGGGACAGTTTGGTCAGTTGTTTTTGACGAAACAGGTCGTCCCGTCGGAAAAACAAGCTATTTTGATGTCTATACCCGCGAGCAATTTTTCGGCATTCGGCATTTGGACGGCTATTGGTTTGCGACAGGCAGCAGCCTTTCTTTTCCGCTCGTTGCCGTCAATAAAGACGGAAAAGCCATTGTTACAACCAAAGCAAGGGTTGTTATTATTCGTAAAGAATGGGAAACTGTTTTGGAACAAAATTACGGTGATTATCGCTACATTTCTCGCGAAAAAGAATTTGTGGAACGCGACCAAGTGCTGACCATTACCGGCACGGGCACTTCCGTCAATTTCGTTCCCGTGCGTTCCGGCTATTATGAGGTGCGCGTGTATGAACCCGACAGTCCGGAGGATTTTAATGACCAAAACACGGTTACGGCGTATGCTTCCTCGTCTTTTTATGCGTACGCTTGGGGAAATGCGACGGCATCATCGTTTCAAGTGGATAAAGAGGGTGAGGTAAAAATTGTTTTTGACAAAGAAGTTTATCGACCCGGCGACAAGGCAAAAATTCTTTTCAATACGCCTTTTAAAGGCAAAATGTTGGTTACGGTGGAGCGCGACAAAGTATATGATTATTATTTTGTCAATACAACCGAACGCTCCGCTTCTTTGGAAATTCCGATTAAAGACGAGCATTTGCCCAACATCTACGTCAGTGCGACCCTGATTCGCCCGATGGAAAGCAGCAACATGATTCCGCTCACGGTGGCGCACGGCTATGAAAATGCCAAAGTTGAAAGCAGCGATTCGCGCATCAACATTGATATTAAAGTAGTTGAAAAATCGCGCTCAAATACGAAACAAGAAATTTCTTTCAAAACAAACAAACCAAACGCGGAATTAACGGTAGCCGTTGTAGAGGAGGGAATTATGCAAATCAAAAATCAGCAAACGCCCGACCCGCACGGATATTTTTATCAAAATCGCGCTTTGGAAGTTGCCGGTTTTGACATTTACAAACGCCTTTTACCTGAAATTGCGATGCGCGGACGCTACGGCGCGGACGGCTATGACCTCAACGGGCGCAGCAATCCCCTCTCGAATCGCCGCGTGAAGCCTTTTGCCGTTTGGAGCGGAACGATAAAAACCGACAACACGGGAGCGGCAAAATTCACCGTGCCGATACCCGTTTTTTCCGGAGAGGCGCGCATTATGGCGGTAGCCGTGAAAGACAACGCCTTTGGTTCGGCGGAGGCTAAATTTAAAATTGCCGACCCTATTGTTGTCAGCGCGGGTATTCCGAGATTTTTGTCGCCCGACGACATAGCCGCAGTGCCCGTAACCGTTACGAACACGACAACAAGCGCGGCAGAAGTATCGGTTAAATTAGAAACCGGCGACATTCTTGCCGTCAGCGGCTCCAACACGATAACGGTGTCAATTCCGGCAAACACGGAAAAGCAAGTCCTTTTTAATGTGGCGGCAAAACCCAAAATCGGCGAAACTTTTATCAATGTCAAAGTCAACGGGCTTGGCGAAACTTTTACTTCGGACACCGAAATCACCGTGCGCCCCTCAGCCGGCTTGTTGAAAGAAAGCACTTCGGGTGATTTGGACGGCGGAAAAGAGGCTAATATTGCCTTTACGACGGCAGGTTTTATGCCCGGAACGACAAAAGGCAAGTTGATTATCAGCCGCTCACCATTGATTCGTTTTTCAAAAAATCTTTCTTATCTGATTGCGTATCCTCACGGCTGCGTGGAGCAAACTGTTTCAACCGCTTTTCCGCAACTGTATTTGGCTGACATCAGCAAAGTTTTGGGCAACGAAACAGCGGGAAAAGGGGAATTTGACCCGAATTGGAATGTTCGCGAAGCGGTCGCTAAATTGCAAACAATGCAGCTTTACAGCGGCGGTTTGAGTTATTGGCAAGGCGGTGATTATGAAAGTTGGTGGGGAAGTGTTTATGCAGCGCATTTTCTTTTGGAGGCAAAAAAAGCCGGATTTGATACGGACAGGGCATTTTTAGACCGTCTTTTTGATTTTATTAAAAATA
>JBPOJO010000088.1:0-2889 GCA_052033485.1 Bacteroidota bacterium
TCTTTTCCATGGTGAATTTTTGTTAAATCTTTCTCATTTAGTTAATTTCCGTATTGCCGAAAAATTTCGACAGACGTTTTTTGGTGAAATTATTCATTTCAAAGGCAAAGTTATTAAATCCGAAAAAAAAAGACAAATTTATCCTTTTTTATTTTCGGTTAAAAAAATGTTGGAATTGAAGGAAAAATGGAGCAAGTGGCTTTTTCAGCAAGAATGAAATTTCTACAATTGATTAGCCCGATTGAACGGCATGTTATAGGGCATGTTCTTAAAAAATTAAATCTGATTTTGAGCAGTGTATTGTGAGCATCTTGCTCACAAACTTTGTTTTTTAAGAAGCCTGCAAGATGCGGGTGTTACTTTGTTTGCGTCGCCTGACTAAAATATAGGCTGTCAAACAATAAAAAGAGCGAGCAAATTTTTTTTGAACAAGCCCTACTTTACATTTTTTTCGCGATTTTTTTTACATTTGTAAAAAATACAAAGAATGTTGACCTTAAAATTTTTTGATATGAAACTTGTATTATTTTTTTTGATGAATTTTCTGCTTTCCTTGTCGCTTTTTGCGCAGCTAAGCACCGAGAGCAAGCGCGCCGCAAAATATTACAATGAAGCACATGAGGCGATGAAAAACAGAGATTTTGACAAAGGTTTGATACTTTTGGAAAAGGCTTTAAAAGAAGATGAAAAATTTTTCGAAGCCGCCATGTCGCTTGCCGCCAATCACAGTTTGCTCCGAAATCAGTCTGAAGCCGAAAAATATTATCGCATTGCGGCGGCAATTCGCCCAAATTCGGCAACTGCACAGGAAGCCTATTATATGGTTGCCGAATATGATTACGCTGCCGGAAAATATGCAGAAGCAAAAGACGGCTATACTAAATATCTTACTTTCCCGTCCAAAAATACGCGCGCAATGGCAAATGCAAAACGCAAAATTGACAATGCTGCATTTGCCGCCGAAAAAATGAATAACCCTGTCGATTTTTCACCTAAACCGCTTAATAATAAGGTGAATGCAGAAAAATTGCAATACTTTCCCATCATTACAGCCGACGAAGAAATGATGATTTTTGTCAGGCGAAAAAGTTATGAGAATAAAGATGACGAAAATCTCTTTGTTTCCTACAAAAAAGACGGCGATTGGGATACGCCCGTGCCGATTGCGGACATTAACACGCCGCGCAACGAAGGCACTTGTACGATGTCGGCGGACGGCAAATTTTTGATTTTTTCTTCCTGCGAAGGCAATCCCGAAAGACGTGTTTTGGGGCGTTGCGACCTTTTTATCAGTTTTCGCACGGGCGACAAATGGTCGACTCCCGAAAATATGGGTCCGATTATTAATTCAGCCGCTTGGGAATCGCAACCGTCGCTTTCCGCAGACGGACGCGAGCTGTATTTTATTTCCGACCGACACGGCGGCAGCGGCGGCAATGACATTTGGGTCTCACGTAAAGACGAAAATAATCAATGGGGAAAACCCGTTCCGCTTCCTTCCCCGATTAATACGCCTTTGGACGAATTAGCTCCTTTCATTCATGCAAACGGAAAAACACTCTATTTTGCATCTGATTTTCACAAGGGATTGGGCGGTTTTGACCTTTTTAAAGCCGAAAAGCAAAACGATAAAACGTGGGGAAAACCGCAAAATTTGGGCTATCCTATCAATACACATCTCAATCAAGTCGGTTTGTTTGTTACTGCGGACGGCAAAAAAGGCTATTATTCGGTCGAAGAAAACAAAGGACATATCATTTCTCAAAGCATCATACACGAATTTGAAATGCCGAAAGAAAGCAAAAACGAGGTCTTAACTTCTTATGTGAAAGGCGTAATTTATGATGCAAATACAAAAGAAAAGTTAAATGCAAAAATTGAACTCAAAGACATTGTCAGCAAGAACACGGACGCTATCGTTGAATCCGACCCTGTTTCGGGGCAATACCTTTTTGTCATCAATCACGGCAGCGAATATGCGCTGAATGTGTCAAAAAAGGACTATTTGTTTCAAAGTGTTGCCTTTGATTTTAAACAGCAAAGCGGCAATGAACCTGTAATTTTGGATATTTTCCTCGAAAAAATTCAAAAAGGAACGGCGGTTACCCTCAATAATATTTTCTTTGAGAGTGCAAAATGGGAGATTTTGGAAAAATCAACTGCCGAATTAGACAATGTGTATCTTTTTTTGCAAAAAAATCCGACTTTAAAAATTGAAATTTCAGGTCATACGGACGATGTCGGCTCGGAAAGCGACAACCTGAAATTGTCGGAAAACAGGGCTAAAAGTGTTACCGAATATTTGGTAAAAAAAGGCATTTCACAAGACAGAATTAGCACACAGGGTTACGGTGAAAAAAAGCCAAAATTTCCTAACGACAGTGATAAAAACCGTTCCGGAAATCGCAGAATTGAATTTAAAATTTTATAAATTCAATCTATTTTTATATTTTACATTTTTTACTAAACTTTGCCTTTGGGAAACAAAGAAACGCTTCACTGCTAAGAGGGGAAGAAGAAAAACCCTTCCTCTTCTTTCTTTGAAGAAAATTCGGAAATGTTGAGCGACACAATCAATTTTTATCCGTTTTTTTTGTTTATATTTGCCTTTAAACATCTTATTTTTTGCAAAATTTATCGCAGTTGTGGGCGCAACTCGCCCCTGATAAAGAAGATTTTAGAACTGACACTTCTTGAGAAATGTTAGTTCTTTACGTAAATAGTCAGATTAAAAAAATCTGCAATTTTTTTGTCAAAAAAAATTTATTCAAAAAAGGAAAAAAAAATTTGGAGAATAAAAAATATTATTCTACCTTTGCAGCACCTTAAAAACGATAGGGTCTCATGGCCGAGAGGCTAGGCAGAGCTCTGCAAAAGCTTCCACAGCGG
>JBPOJO010000567.1:0-2553 GCA_052033485.1 Bacteroidota bacterium
CCCTGCCCGGCGGCACTCTCCTCAAAATCTATTGAAATGCTCGCCCTTTTTACAAAAAAAACACCCTAAGAACTTTAACATTCTTAGGGTGTTTTTTCGGAAAGGGCAAATATTACATCATGCCGCCCATACCGCCCATGTTAGGCATACCGCCGCCGGCTGCTTCTTTGTCTTCCGGGTTGTCAGCAATGACACACTCGGTTGTGAGCAAAAGAGCCGCAATAGAAGCTGCATTTTCCAATGCCAAACGCGCAACTTTCGTCGGGTCAATGATGCCGGCAGCAAAGAAGTTTTCAAATTTATCTTCGCGTGCATTATAGCCATAGTCGCCTGTGCCTTTGCGAACTTCATTGACAATGACAGAAGGCTCAAAGCCGCTGTTTGCCAAAATAGTGCGAATCGGAGATTCCAAAGCCGTGCGAATGATGCTGACACCTGTTTTTTGGTCTTCGTTGTCAACTTTTACGTTGTCAAGCACTTCCAATGCACGAATGAAAGCCACGCCGCCGCCGGGCACTACGCCTTCTTGTACGGCTGCTCTTGTTGCATGCAAAGCGTCATCAACGCGGTCTTTTTTCTCTTTCATTTCTACTTCCGTAGCCGCGCCGATGTGCAAAACAGCTACGCCGCCTGACAATTTAGCAAGTCTTTCTTGCATTTTTTCTTTGTCATAATCGGAAGTTGATTTTTCGATTTGCGCTTTGATTTCTTTGATACGCGCTTGAATGTTGTCAGATTGTCCCGCACCGTTGACGATAATCGTGTTATCTTTGTCAATGATAATTTTTTCGGCACGACCGAGCAAGTTCAATTTTGCGTCTTCCAATTTATAGCCTTTTTCTTCGCTGATAACTTGTCCGCCTGTCAAAACTGCAATGTCTTCCAACATTGCTTTTCTGCGGTCGCCGAAACCGGGAGCTTTCACCGCGCACACTTTCAACGCGCCGCGAATTTTATTCACCACCAATGTTGCCAATGCTTCACCGTCGACTTCTTCGGAAATAATCAAGAGCGGGCGACCGCTTTGAGCAGATTGCTCAAGGACGGGCAACAACTCTTTCATGGAAGAGATTTTTTTGTCGTAAATCAAAATGAAAGCGTTTTCGAGTTCGGCTTCCATGTTTTCGGTGTTCGTAACGAAATAGGGAGACAAATAACCGCGGTCAAATTGCATACCTTCAACGGTTTTCACTTCTGTTTCCGTTCCTTTCGCTTCTTCCACCGTGATAACGCCGTCTTTGCCTACTTTTTCCATCGCGTGAGCAATCATGTTGCCGATTTCGCTGTCGTTGTTAGCGGAAATAGAAGCAACTTGCGCAATTTCGTTGTTTGTGCTGATAGAGCGCGATTGTTTTTTCAAATTTTCGACTACCGCAAGAACGGCTTTGTCAATGCCGCGTTTCAAATCCATCGGATTTGCGCCCGCAGCGACGTTTTTGATGCCGGCATTAAAAATTGCTTGCGCCAAAACGGTAGCGGTTGTTGTGCCGTCACCCGCGCTGTCGGCAGTTTTTGAGGCAACTTCTTTCACGAGTTGCGCGCCCATATTTTCGATAGGGTCTTTCAATTCAATTTCTTTCGCGACAGAAACGCCGTCTTTTGTAACGGTCGGTGCGCCGAATTTTTTGTCAATAATGACATTGCGTCCTTTAGGACCGAGTGTAACTTTAACAGCATTTGCCAAAGCATCAACGCCTTTTTTGAGTTTTTCTCTTGCGTCTGTGTCGAAATTTATTAACTTAGCCATGATTTTTCAAAAGTTTTTTTTTGTTTGATGTCAAAAAAGAAAGAAAACAAAATAATCAGATAACTGCGTAAATATCGGATTCACGCATAATGAGATAATCTTTTCCTTCGACGGAAATTTCGGTTCCGGAATATTTTCCGTAGAGTACCATGTCTCCGATTTTAACCGTCATGGGTTCGTCTTTTTTGCCCGCGCCTACGGCGACAATTTTACCTCTTTGCGGTTTTTCTTTTGCAGTGTCGGGGATAAAAATGCCGCCTGCTGTTTTCTCTTCTGCCTGTGCCGGCTCAACGACCACACGGTCTGCCAATGGTGTGATGCTCAATTTTGACATAATTGTGAAGTGTTTAAATTAAACTTTTGATAAAGTTTGTTTAGTTTCACATGCAACAAAACACTTCTTGTGCCGGTTTGAAAAACGATTTTTTTTACTGCCAAAATGACCGAAATGCACATTAAACGGCATTTTGGTATGAAAAAATGGCTGTTTTTAGCCTGTAAAATTGGCAGAATACCGACAAAATGCCGTTTTTGTAAGTGAAAGGATTCGCATTTGAGCAAAGGCGAAGATGTATATTTTGTGTAATTTTTTTTTGTTGACAAAACAAATGCTTTACCGGCATGAAGCCGAGTGAATGCCGTAAAAAAGCGACATTTTTTTGATATTTCAGCAGAAACGCGCCGAAAAATCACAACACCTGCACCAACATCAAACCGTCGCGGATAGGCAAAAGAAGTTTAAAGAGTGCCGGATTTTCAGCTATTTTTTTGTTAAAATTTCTGACTGCCGCAGTGTCTTTGTCATT
>JBPOJO010000537.1:0-4363 GCA_052033485.1 Bacteroidota bacterium
AAACAGTCAATTAACAATTTTCAAAACTGAGTAGCCTGTTTGAACATGAATGTAGCTCGAGCTTTAGCTTGCGAACTTACATTCTCGCTTGTTGAGCATACTGCCGGCCTTAAATCCGCAAGCTAAAGCTCGCGGTACACGCCGGATAAACAGGCAATTAACAATTTTCAAAACTGAGTAGCCGGTTTGCACATGAATGTAGCGCGAGCTTTAGCTTGCGAACTTACATTCTCGCTTGTTGAGGATACTGCCCTCCTTAAATCCGCAAGCTAAAGCTCGCGGTACAAACGGTCAAAACAATTACGGTTTTCCATTATTTGCAATTCTTGTTTGTCTGCGCGAAATTGCAGTTTTTATTTAATCAAAAACACAGATGAAAAAATTAATTATTCTGTTTATTTGGTCTTTTTTGACATTTGAAATGTCGTTTGGACAAAAAATGACCTTTTTGGACATCTTTAACTACGAATTGCGCGAAAAAAGAATTTACGGGCTGATTTGGATGAAAGACAGTCGTTTTTATTCCGAAATTACGCAAAACGGCATTGCGCAAAACGAAACCGAAAGCGGAAAAGAAGTCGCCTTAATTTTTGATGCTCTCAAAAATAATATTGATATGGCGGATTATTCGTTCAGCAAAGACGAACAGAAAATTTTGATTCAAAGCGAAACAAAACGAATCTATCGCCGCTCTTTTACCGCAAAATATGTTATTTATGACCGAAAAACTGACAAATTGCAGCCGCTTGCAGGCGGAGAATCGGTGGGTTACGCAACTTTTTCACCCGACGGAAATGCAGTAGCTTATACGAAAAACAACGATTTGTATGTTTTTTTGCTGAGCGAAAACAAGGAAATCAGAATCACTTCTGACGGAAAATCCAATCACATCATCAACGGCAGTTGTGATTGGGTGTATGAGGAGGAATTCGGTTTTGCAAGGGCATTTGAGTGGTTGGCGGACAGCAAAAAAATTGCTTTTTATCGTTTTGACGAAAGCAATGTGAAAGAATTTACGATGCAATATTGGCGACAAAACGAGCTTTATCCGACAAATTATGTTTTTAAATATCCCAAAGCAGGCGAAAAAAATTCGGAAGTTGCCGTGAAAATTTTTGACATTGCCACGTCGGAAACTAAAACAGTGGATTTGGGCGCGGAAAAGGATATTTATGTCCCTCGTATTCACAGAACTGACGACGGAAATGTGCTTTTTGTCAGAAAATTGAACCGTTTGCAAAATGAAATGCAATTGCTTGCTTACAATTTCAAAGAAAATACGACAAAAGTGCTTTTTACGGAATCCGAACCGACAAATTATGTAGATGTTGAATACACAAGCGACATGATTTTTCTCAAAGACGGCAAAAGTTTTCTCTGTACGAGCGAGCGCGACGGTTTTAAACATGTCTATCAATATGACAAAAACGGCAATTTACTGCGTCAAATCACACAGGGAAAATGGGAAGTGAGCGAGCTTTTGGGCGTTGATGAAACCGGCAAAACGGCAAAATTATTTTACACTTCGACGGAGGTTTCGCCGCTCGAAAAGCATTTTTACGCTGTTGATATTGACGGAAAAAACAAGAAAAAAATCAGCAAAGAAGCGGGAATCCATGAGGTTGACCTCAGCCCTGACGGAAAAAGATTTGCACTGACGTTCGGAAGTGAAGAAAAACCCGTTATTTTCCGTGTTGCGCAATCGGCGGACGGCAAAGTTTTGCAAGAGCAGAATTTGAATCAAGGTTTGAGCGAAAAATTGACGGAAAAAGGCATTTTACCCCGCGAATTTATTAGCTTCAAAACGGCGGATAACTATGAACTGCACGGCTATATGATTAAGCCGATAGATTTTTCTCCCGAAAAAAAATATCCTGTTTTGATGCACGTTTACGGCGGTCCGTCTTCGCAATTAGTCAAAAACGGCAAAGATAATTCGGTCAACTTTTTTTGGCATCAATATTTGGCGCAGCAGGGCTATATAATCGTTTGTTTTGACAATAGGGGCACAAATGCGCGCGGTGCGGCTTTCAAAAAATCAACGTATCTACAACTCGGAAAATATGAAACGCAAGACCAAATCGAAGCAGCAAAATATCTGCAAAACTTGCCTTTTGTGGACAAAAATCGCATCGGCATTTGGGGTTGGAGCTTCGGCGGCTACATGACCGCGCTTTGTTTAACCGTAGGGGCTGATTTTTTTAAAACCGGCATTGCGGTCGCGCCTGTTACGACTTGGCGTTTGTACGACAGCGTATATACAGAGCGTTTTTTGCGCCGTCCGCAGGACAACGCTTCCGGCTACGACGATAATTCTCCGATAAAACACGTCGAAAAGTTAAAAGGAAATTTCCTGCTGATTCACGGAACAGGCGACGATAACGTGCATTTTCAAAATGCGGTTCTGCTGCAAGATGCTTTGATTGCGGCAGGAAAACAGTTTTCATCTTTTTACTATCCGAATCAAAATCACGGAATCGGACGACCCGACGCAAGAATGCACCTTTACAAAATGATGACCGATTACATTTTGAAAAATTTGTAAAAAAAACAAAAAAACAGCGCAATTTTTATTTGCGCTGTTTTTGAAGCAAAAAAAATGTAATTATTTAGCTTGTTGGCAAAAGATTGTACTGAGAGACCCCAAAACAGCTTAATTTATCCGGCAAGATGCTAAATAGCCGGCAAGATGCCGACTATACTATCAGGCTAAATTGCTGCAAAAAAATTTCAGAATGCCGTTTAACTTACTTTTTGCCTTTTTTATCGCCGCTTTCTTTGTCTTCAACCAATTCACATTTGATTTTAACAATTCCCGTTTTTTTATCCTTCTCCGTGCCCGAAATTTTGTATTGGAAAAGGCTCGTTTTCGACAATTCCACTTTTATGTCTTTGACATCGGCTTCGTCAGGCAGTGTAACTTTAACATTGTTGTAGTCTGCGTAGAAAATTTTATTCGTATTTGCCCCTTTGATGAGGAAAGTTCCGGGTTTTTCTTTTGAAACGCCTTCAAATTCGACCTGAATGGAGCCTTCAAATTTTCCTTGAAAAACAAAAGTTACTTCGTTGTTCGACGCGGCTAATTCTGAAAGAATAAAAATATTCTCGTGCATATTCGTGCAGTTCGTAACGGTAACTTCAATCGTTTTGGCATCGGGATAAACGGGAATGGATTTGCGGATACTTCCGGTGGCAAAACGCGGCGATTTAGAAATGTCAATTTTAAATTCTTCGCTTGTATTGATTAAAATATCGCCGTTTTGGTCGAAATATCGAACGGTTGCGATGTGAAAAGCGCGATTGCTGTTGATGACGGCAATGGTGATATTCGCGTAATTTTGAACTTCTCTTTTACTTTCCTGTGCAAAAAGCGAAAATGAGCCGAAAAATGCGATAATCGCAGCGATGAGAGTCAGAAAACTTTTCATAATACTGTCGGTTTAAATTTGTTAAAAAATAATTCAAATTCACAATGATTGCAAAGTTTCATTAAAAACATTAAAAATATCTTTCACTTTGACAACATTTTTATCCATGAAAATCATATTGCAAAACATTTGAGCATTCGCAATGCCGAGTGCGTCGCAAGTTTTTTTGAGCAATTTTATTTTGCGAAAAAATACTTTCGGCTGAGTTTTTAGCAACTGCGATTGTCAAATTAAACGAAATTATCGTACCGGAATATTGTTTTACAGCTTTATATGGCATTTTTTTCGACAAAAAAAGCATGATACCGCCCGAATCTTATTATTTTTGCGCCGAATCGTTTTTTTCACTCAGTTTTTATGTGTGTAAAAAAGCAAAAAGCAAAACTTATGCAGGCAGTTTTAAATTTGGGCGGTAACATCGGCACGCGAGAAATTTTTCTACAAAATGCCGTTCGGGAGTTGCAAAAGCATATTTTTATACAAAAAATTTCTTCTTTTTACGAGAGTAAAGCGTGGGGAATCACAGAACAGCCGGACTTTCTCAACATCAGTTTGGCTGCAGAAGTTAATTTTTCGCCCTTTCGTCTCTTGGATTTATGCCTCAAAACGGAGCAAAAATTTGGGCGCGTAAGGGCGGGAAAATGGCATGAACGAACGATTGACATTGATATTTTGTATTTCGGCAGCGATATTATTAAAACAAAAATTTTAACAATTCCTCACCCGTTTATTGCCGAAAGACGTTTTGTTTTGATGCCGACCGTAGAAATTTTGCCGGATTTTTTGCACCCCGAATACGGTTTAACACAGCGTTTTATGCTCGAAAATTGTTCGGATTCGGGTTTTGTTCGGTAAATTCACAAGCTTGATTGCTGATTCAGATACAAAAAAATTTGTAATTTTTTAGCCGGAGTGTACCGCGAGCATTAGTTTCG
>JBPOJO010000392.1:0-1818 GCA_052033485.1 Bacteroidota bacterium
AAACGAAATCTTGAAATTGCTCAAAAAATGAAAGCAAAAGGCAAATCTTTTGAAGAAATTGCAGACTTTACCGGTTTGGACTTTGAGCAAATTAAAAAGTTGTAATGTATTGACATTCAATTAGATACAATTTCAAATAGTCGTTGAAAACGAAATTCGGCTTCTGCTCCCTAATTTTTTGCCTGACTGAACACATAAAAACACAAAAATTCAAAAAACTACCGGAAAAGCAACCAAAACGGCATTGATTTTGACTAAAAAAGCACGCGGATTAATTTTTTTCCGTAAGTTTGCATTTCTAAGCGTTCAACTTTTCTGTTAAGTTAAAAAATATGCTCTTTCAAACTAAAATTGAAACACTAAAATACGCCTTTCTGTCCGGCATTTCGCTGATTTTTTTGGTCATTGCGAGCAAAAGTGCGGCAGAGTTTATCCCTCATAAAGTTTTTAATTTCGAAAAAAAGAACCTCCTTTTTGCCGATACCTTACCCAAAAAAGACAGCAGCCGTAAAAAAACATCTGAAAGACCAAGCCCGAAAGATGACCGGAAAGCAGATGTTTTTGCCGAAACACCTTTGAGCTCGCCCCTTTTGCTCAAAGACCCTTCTGTTTTGAAAGTAGAATTGGACAGCACCGGCAAATTTTATTATGTCTATGAAAAAATCGGTGAAACGGATTTTAAACCGCTCACTAAAATATCTACCGAAGATTACGCTCAAATCGAAAAAATTCGCGCTGAACGAGAGTATTGGAAAGTCAAATCAACCGATTTACCCGACCCCGCTAAACAACCGGGCGGTTTTAAGCCCGTTTTGTCCGGAAAATTGCCCCCCGCACTCGGGCGATTACTCGGCGGCGACAAAATAGAAGTCAAGCCGACAGGCTCGATTTTACTCGATTTCGGCGGCAGATTTCAGTCCGTCGCGAATCCCATGATTCCGGTCAGACAACAAAAAACAGGTCAGTTTAATTTTGACCAAAGAATACAACTCGGAATCGTCGGAAAAATCGGCGAAAAAATCAATTTGAATACAAATTGGGACACCAAAGCCACTTTTCAATTTGAAAATAAATTTAATCAAGGCTATTCGGGCTATGAAGAGGACATTGTGCAACAACTGCAATTTGGAAACGTCTCCATGCCGACGAGCAACAGCCTCATTAGAGGTGCACAAAATTTATTCGGGGTCGGCACAAAATTGCGCTTCGGAAAACTATGGCTCACCGCAGTTGCCTCTCAGCAAAGAGGCACAAGCGAAAGCATCGTTATCAAAGGCGGCGGACAAAATAAAGCTTTTGAAATTCGGGCTGATGCGTATGAATACAATCGGCACTTTTTTTTGGCGCACTTTTTCAGAAACAACTACGAAAACGCCCTCAGAACCCTACCCGTCGTTACCTCCGGCATCAACATTACGCGCGTCGAAGTTTATATCACGAACCGCAACAACAACACGCAAACTCTCCGAAACATCGCCGCTTTCATGGATTTGGGCGAAAGCGCGCCTTATCGAAAAGGAAATGCAATGATTGAACCGAGCATTTTCGGCGCGGCTTCCAATCAATCGAATAAATTGAAAGAAAATCTTAATGCCGTGCCTACAATCAGGCAGCCTGACCAAATTCACACCGTTTTGGAAAGCGCGCCTTTTGATTTTCGGAAAGGAACGGACTATGAATTGTTGCGTGCGGCAAGAAAATTGCAGCCGAACGAATTTACTTTTCACCCGCAATTAGGCTATATTTCGCTTTTGCAGCCCGTCAGAAACGACGAAATTATCGCCGTTTCGTATGAGTACACCTATCAAGGCAAGGTCT
>JBPOJO010000201.1:0-3707 GCA_052033485.1 Bacteroidota bacterium
TTCTTGCTCCGCTTTCAGGGCGTACAATTTTTTCTCCTTTCCCGGCTTTTTTGGGATTTGAACTCATTTGCAAGCAAAGGTAGGCGTTGAACGATTTGAGAAAAAGATGGGATTGCTCGGGGGGATACGTTGCAATTCGCAGAAATATTTTTTTAGCATTTATATTTTCATAAAAATTGCCGTTTTTTTTTTCAAATGTATAACTTTGCGGTCTGATTGCCGCGCGAGGCATTTTTCATGGCGATTACAATCTAACACAAATGGACAGAAGTCAACTGATAGGGACAATCCTGATTGCTTTGCTTTTAGGGGGGTATTTTTGGTACGCAAGCCAAAACCCACCCGAAAATCCGCAAAACACAGCGCAAATTAAGACGGAAAAAATTTCCGGCGACAAAAAAACTCCGACCCAAAATAAATTTGAGGGCACACCGGATTCTGTTTTAAACGAAAAACTCGGTATTTTTGCCCCCGCACTTAAAGGCGAAAATAGTGAAATTATTCTCGAAAACAAGGATTTAATCATCACACTTGCCGCCAAAGGTGCTGCAATTAAACGTGTTGAATTAAAAAATTATAAAAACTATGACGGCGGCAAATTAATTTTGCTCGACGAAAACAGCAGTCAAATTTCGCAAACTTTGCAAACCAAATACGGCGATTTGCTGCTCGGCGATTTGTTTTTTAAAGCTACTCAAAACAGCAAAAACGCAGTCAGTTTGACGGCTGAATTAGGAGAGGGCAAATCCCTTGCGGCTGATTTTTCACTTGCGGAAAGCGGTTTTGTCCTTAATTCGTCCTTATCATTCAAATTAGACGGCGACTACCTCAAAACGCCCGCTGTTTTTTTGGCGTGGAACAACCGTTTAAAAAGGTTGGAAACCGACCTCGAACAATGCAGAATCCGTGCGACGGTAAATTTTTATGATGTCGAAGGCGATTTTGATTATTTGTCCGAAACCTCTCAAAAACCGGAAGAAATCAAGCCTGAAAAGCCTGTAAAGTGGTTTTCAATGAAAGACCGATTTTTCACATCCGCGATTATTGCCGAAAAAAGTATGAAAAAAACGTATTTTGCAAGCGAAGTAAATCCCGACGACAGTTCGACAGTGAAATATTTGCGCGCAAATGCGGAGTTTCCCATTGAAAATCAGACAGTTGCCTTGCAATATTTTTTCGGACCGAATGATTACGATGTCGTCAATGAAGTTACGGAAGGTTTTCAGGATAATGTTTATCTCGGTTGGCCTGTCATTGCACCTTTGACACGCTTTGTGGTCATTCCGCTTTTTAATCTTTTCGAAAAAATCAGCAATAATTACGGCGTTGTCATCATCATCATGGTGCTTTTTGTGCGTATGTTGATGTCGCCGCTGACGTATAAAGCCTATCTTTCGCAGGCTAAAATGAAAGTTTTACAGCCCGAACTCAATGCCATCAAAGAAAAACATGGTGAAGACATGACAGCGGCAAGTCAGGAGCAAATGAAACTTTACGGGCAAGTGGGCATCAATCCGCTGAGTGGTTGTATTCCTTTGGTACTGCAAATGCCGATTTTTCTCGCACTTTTCACGTTTTTTCCGAACGCGATTCAACTTCGGGGACAAAGTTTTCTTTGGGCACACGACCTTTCGACCTTTGATTCTATATTGGATTTGCCCTTCAACATTCCGTTTTTAGGAGCGCATATCAGCTTATTTACCTTGTTAATGTCGGTTACGCAAATTGGAATCAGTCAATATTCCATGCAGACAACGACTCAGCCGGCTAATTCGCCGATAAACATGAAGGTTCTCATCTATATGATGCCTTTTATGTTCTTCTTCATGCTCAACTCGTACCCTGCCGGTTTGACGATGTATTATTTCATTTCCAACGTGATTACGATTGCACAAAATGCCGCAATTCGGAAGTTTTTTGTCGACGACGATAAACTCAGAGCGGCTTTGAACAAAAATCGTGAACGCAATACGACAAATCCGCCCAAAAAATCATCATTTCAAAAAAGGCTTGAAGATGCCATGAGGGCACAACAAGATGTGAAAGGAAAAAAAGACGGAAAAGACAAAGACGACAAAAAGTAGTTAAAAAATTTAAAAGTCCCCTGCCGAGTCGGGGGATTTTTATTGATAAAATGTGGCAAAAAATACACTTTACGGGTGTAACCGGGTAGTTTTCATTTTAACTTAACACTTCTTGTTCATTCGCAGGAATATTTTTTTGCAAATTCTCCCCCATAAGCAGCATCTGTTTTTCTGAAAGTTGGTAATTTTTTGTATTTTTGTTTCCAAAATTCAAAAAAATGTACTTAGCCCCATTAAATTACGACCGTTATTTCAAAAAAATCTTTTCGGAAAAGCGATTTGCGAAAAGGTTTTTAGAGGACTTTTTCGATGTCAGCATAGAAGAGATAGATTTGATGGCAACGGAGCACCGCGTAACCGACGACGCGAGTGTTTTGGAGTTTGATTTTCGCTGCAAAATAAACGGAGCTTATGTTATTATTGATATGCAGCAGTGGTTTAAACCCGATGTTGTTCATCGTTTTTACACTTATCATTGTGCAAGTACGGTTTTGCAATTAGGCGATTTGCCGTTCAAAAGCATCGCTTTGGAGGAAAACAAAGAGAAAAAAGTAAAGGATTACAGTGAAATTTTACCGGTCATCACGCTTGTTTGGATGGTCGATGACACGTTTGGTTTCAAAGACGATTACGCTGCTTACAGCATGACACCGGAAGTTGTAACGGATTTTGTTAGAAATAAACTTTGGCAAAACCCCGAAATCAAGAGTTTATTGGCGGAACGCAACAGAGTTTTGGCAATTATGGAGAAAAAAAATCGCAGTTTGGATTTTTTGGCGCAAAACAGATTGATTTATGTTTTTCAGAAAAATGTCATTCGCAACGCGTCAAACGAAAAAACCGCACGCCGTTACAATGCATGGTTTGAGTTTGCCGAAGCGACGAAAAACAAAGAAAATAAACCGTCTGATTTTGAAAAATTTGAGCACGATGAGTTGTTTTCGGAGATAATGCGGCGTATCTGCAAGGAAATTTTAACGGAAGAAGATTTTACCTACATTGATAATTTCGCCGAATATACCGAGCGCGTCAAAAGATATGACAGCGGCATTTTTAGGGAAGGTGAAAAAATCGGGGTGGAAAAAGGAATCGGTATCGGGGTGGAAAAAGGAATCGGTATCGGGGTGGAAAAGGGAATCGGTATCGGCGTGGAAAAGGCTGCCCAAAACGGCATTTTGGCGGGCTTGTCTAATGAGGTCATCAAATTAATGACAAAATTAACGGACGAGCAAATTGATAACATTCGGGAAGAATTGAAAAAATCGGGTGCTTAAATAATTTCTGACTGCCTCATGTATGTTTGAGGCATTTTATTTTTAGAAAAGTCAATTAAGCACACAAAAATTTGTATTTTTGTTTCCAAATTTCAAAAAAATGTACTTAGCCCCATTAAATTACGACCGTTATTTCAAAAAAATCTTTTCGGAAAAGCGATTTGCGAAAAGGTTTTTAGAGGACTTTTTCGATGTCAGCATAGAAGAAATAGATTTGATGGCAACGGAGCACCGCGTAACCGACGACGCGAGTGTTTTGGAGTTTGATTTTCGCTGCAAAATCAACGGAGCTTATGTTATTATTGATATGCAGCAGTGGTTTAAACCCGATGTTGTTCATCGTTTTTAC
>JBPOJO010000808.1:0-1513 GCA_052033485.1 Bacteroidota bacterium
TCCAAATATTCTTCGGGTTTTTCAAAAACATCTTTTGGGTGATACATTTTTCGCCGATTTTTTTGCAAAAATAAGAATGTTTGATGAAATTGAAGAAAAAAATCAAAAAACACGTTCAAAAGCTAAAACAAAGGATACTTTTTTTCCAAATTATCATAAAAATTCCGCGTGTAATCGTCCATTCGGTAATCTTTTTCATGCAATTTTTGGATTTCCGATTTTACCCATTCCCAATCTTCTTTTCGTTTTATTTTTTTGAATAAAGCCGTAAGAAGGAAATTGTTACGTTTTTACCCTGCTCAAATTTCCTTTTTTCACAGGAAGTTTTTGCGATAATTTTCCAATTCTTCCGACGAACTGACCGACTGCAAAGTCAGGCGTGTTATGCCGTTCGTAAAATATTTAGGGAAGGGAAAATACATCTTTTGCATTTCATTTTTCATATTCCGAGTCCCCTCGCTGATGCCCCGCACAAAAGGGTCGCCGTTCTCATCTTTTAAGTATTTTAACCAATTTACCAAATTACGATTGCGCGCAGTAGGGACAAGGTCAATTTTTTCCAAAGTAAATTCGTTAGGCAAATTTTTATCTGTTTGCAAAATACGCCCCGCATTTTCCACCACAAAAGCATCTTGGTAAAGCCTGCACCATGTTTCAGTTTTGACTGCATAATCCCTATGCACCATCGCATTGATAATGGCTTCCTCTACTGCTTTTTGCGGAAATTGCGGAATTTCTTGTAATTGTCCTTGCCGATGGCGGATATAAAATGTGCGAAATAAAGCCGAATCACGACAAAATGTGCGAATTTGGGCGAGCAGCGTTGGCAATGAAGCATAAGAAAAACTACGGTCAAAAGTAGTGTCGCTCAGGTGCGGATTTTCGCGCAATAAAAATTCGTGCCGCAAAAAACGCACGCTTGCCGAACTGACCATGCGTTGTGGGCTTTTATCAAAAAACAAAATCCCCGCATTCGTCCAATACCAAATGTTGTTTTGCCTGCGAATCGCCCCGATTTGTTTCAAAATTTCTGTAATATTGAGGTCAAAATCTGAATTTTGTAAATATCCTCTTTTAAAACTTTCGGCTACTTTTTTATCTACATCGTCTTCATAATATTCAGCATCGAGAATCGTCCCCTCCCAATCTAACACCCTTTTATCTCGCAAAATTTGCAATTTGTCGCTTTCGTTCAAAACGGCATTACTTTTACCCATTCTTTTCCACGCTTTCGGTACGGACTCAAGGGTTTCGCATACGGCATTTTCCAAATACGAAACATACAAAAGATAAATCAATTTGCCGGTGATGTAAAAAGATTTGGGAAGTACATGGTGATTTCGTAAGTTATTGAAAGTCAATAGGTTTTGAAATTGATTATCGTTTAAATGCTCCAATCCCGTTACTTCCTTGGTTTTGTCGTTAATACCGATGACAATCAAGCCGCCCGTTTGATTATAGTTTGCAAAAGCGGAAATCGTCGCCGTTAAGCCCTCTTTTACGTCGCGCAAAG
>JBPOJO010000482.1:0-4475 GCA_052033485.1 Bacteroidota bacterium
TTTGTACGGAAAGTGCTCCTACGAAAAATTCATAGTTTGTTGCGCCTGCCGGACTGACCGTAAAGGTTACACTTGTTCCTGCGCAAATTGTCGAAGCGGAAGCAGAAAGTGTATAACTTGTTGCGGAAACCGTCATGGTGATACCGGCAGATGTTGCGGTAGCCGGCGTAGCACAAGATGCCGTTGAAGTCATCACAACCGTAACCACTTGACCGTTTGTCAAAGAAGTTGTTGTGAATGTAGGGCTTGTTGAGGGTGCGCCGACGTTTACACCATCAACTTTCCATTGGTATGTCGGTGTACCGCCGTTTGTAGGAGTAGCCGTGAAAGTTACGCTGCTTCCAAGGCAGATGCTTGTTGCGCTTGCAGAAACTGTAACACTCGGCGTAACTGCTGCATTGACCGTTACGCTTGCAGAACCTGAACAACCGCTAACCGTATATGTTATCGTTGCCGAACCCGCCGAAACACCGGTAACTACACCGCCGGCAGAAACCGTAGCGACGGCTAAATCGGAGGAGCTCCAAGTTCCGCCCGCAATACTGCCCGTGAGGGTGGTTGTTGCGCCTGCACAAACAGTTGTCGTGCCGCTGACAGTCGGATTAGCGTTGATGGTAATCGTAACTTCTGAACCTGTTGTAGAGGGGGCAGATGCAATAACGCGAACTTTATATCCGGAACCGGTAGATGCACCGGCAGGAATAGTCAAAGAGATAGGGCTTGTTCCGGTAGCTGTTGCAATCGGAGAAGCAAAACTTCCGGCAGCGTTTGACAATTGAGCCGTAAAGACGTTTGCACCGCCGAAAGTTCCTGTTGTAGTGAAAGGTACGGAAATCGTCGCGCCCGCACAATAAGTAGTCGGTGCAATTGCGCCCGTAGTGATAGTATTGGTTACTAAACAAGACGCAGGCGCAGTGAAAAGGCTATTAACCGTCATGGTGCAAGACGCATTTGCGGAAAAACTTGCCGTTACGGTGACAGCCGCGCCGTTTGCCGTTAAACCGGTTAAGGTTACGGTTTGCGGAGTTGATGTAACGGCAAAAGATTGACCGTTGACGACCAAGTTGCCGCCCGAGCACGGAGGATTAGTGTATGTAACAGTTACTTGTTGTGTATATGTGTTTGCAGGAGAAACGCAAGCCGTTTGAGTGCCTGCGGTAATGCCTGAAATTGAACAAACAGGTGCTGTTGCGGTAATATTAATATTGTCTACGAAAACATTGTTACCCCAGTCATTTGTTACCATGAAACGCAATTGAATGCTTCTGTCCGCTGTTGTACTGACATGAGGCATTAAATTGACGGTTTCTTCACGCCACTCGGCTGCCGAAGCGGGTTGAAAGTCTACATTGCCGGAAGTAGTGGCAACAGTAGCGAGTGTGGTGCCCGATTTATCATAAATAGCAGCAGCCACCCAAGTAGCACCGCAATCTGTTGAAATTTGTACTCTTAATCTTTCATTCGATGAAGCATCATATTTTCTGTATGCAACATGAAATTTTAATTCTGCCGCTGAAGCGTTACAAGGTAATTTTACAACTTCAGAATATAATTCATCAACATCACCCACGCCCGGGTCATAAGAAAAGTTATTTACCGTTGCAGCTACCGTGTGTGCACCTGTCGGTCCGATAACTCCTTGACCTGCCCAAGTTACACAACCGCCGCCATTAACAACTCGCCATGAAGGAAACGGGAAAGAAGATGATTCGAAATCCTCCGTGTATGGCACTGCGCGCCCTGCTCCCGAATAAAATGTGGCTGCCGATTCGTCGTAAGTTGTTACCGGGTCGGCAGCTCCGTTCGGCAAAGTTGAGTATGCTCTGAACGTATGAACACCGTCAGTTGTTGTTATTGCCGGCAAAGTTACATTAATTGTGCTTCCCGTTGCCAACGAACCCGACCAAGAGAACGTTTGAATCGCTCCGGCATCTAATTGATAGTTGATTGTCGCACTCGTAAGAGTAGATGTACCGAAGTTTTTCAAGGTAACAACAGGAGAAAATGTTAAATTACAAAAATCTCCCACAGGCGTAATCACCTCCGTTACGGAAGCATCATTCGGGTTTGGCGGAATACACGCCATAGACGAAAGTAAACTTTTCCTGCGCGGCGAGTTTTCCATCACCGTGCGCATACGCAAAGATTGGTCTTGTGTAAAAATATTCATACAAGCGTCATCGGAATAGTCCATATAATTTTGAACCATATCGGTAGTTCCGCATGAAACGTGTGATGTCAAACAATTGTAATTTGCAGCGTCAGACCAAGGTGTGTCTTGGCAAAAATCATCAACGGTGCAACCACCGTCGCCCCAAATATGTCTTAACCCCGCCCAGTGACCAATTTCGTGAGTCATAGTGCGTCCCTTATTATAAGGTGCACCCGCAGTCAGTTGGGAGGTTGTTACAATGTCAATTGACCCCCAAGAAGTGTAAAGACAAACAACTCCGTCTGTATTAGCCGTTTCTCCGCAGGCATTGCCGTCAGACATACCCGGTAAAGTAGTTTCAGGAAATTGCGCGTAGCCTAAAATGCTGCCTGAAATATCGCAAACCCAAACGTTAAAATATTCATTAGGATTAAACCCTCGAATCGGGTCGCCCGCAACCGCGCTTGTATAGGGTTTTACCGTACTGTTAATTTGCGTAGTAGATAAAGCTGCAGTTCCCGGCAAGCCCATGGCTGAACGTGCGACACGATTAATACCGTTAAATGCCGTTCCGTCGGGACGGCGTTGTGCCATACAAAATTCAATCCTTGTATCCGCACCGACGGGGTTAGTATTGTGTCCCGGCGTACCGACCATTCGGCGAAAATCTTGATTTAAAACAGTTACTTGTGAAATGACTTGCGCATCACTGATGTTGAGTCCTGTTCCGACTGCTTCGCCGTTATGAACAACGTGAACCACAATAGGAATGGTATATACATTATCTACCGTGAATTGAGAAGCCATCGCATCTTTCTTCTTTTGAATAAGCGGCGCAAGCCAATTTTCAAAAGTATTGTTCGAAAAACGCGGATTGCCTGCGTGCCTGTGAACCTCATTCTCACTCGTGTAACATCGAATGTGCCCCGAAGGAGATTGCGCAATGCCCGTTCGCACATTCACCAACATTGCCGCTGCAATGAAAGCGAAAAAATATAAGAGTATGCTGTGTCGCATTGTTTATGGAATTGAAATGAAAAATAAACAAAATTAAACGCGGTAAATTTACTTTTTTTTCAAATAAAAAACAAGAAAGTCTTTTTTTTCCCCGAATAAAAATATGCAAAACAAGCTAAACAAGAAATAATAAGTCTTAAAATATTGAAAATCAAATCAATGTATAAAGGAATAAAATTGGAAATTTTAAAAAATAATGAAATTAAAACAGCTTTACAAACCTGTTTTTTTGAATATTATTTATTTTTTTTAAATTATTTTCAATGTTTTAAAATGAACCTCTTTTTATTCGTTAAAAGCTGCAAAAACAATATAAAAGATTTGATATGAGCACCGATTGAATATTTTTTTGATATTTTTGCACATCACAATTTTTTCCTTATGATTGGACATAATTTTGCCCTTTTTAAAATTAAACCGTGCAGCAACGGTGAAAAATGAGCAAAACAATTGAAAACAAATTTTTTATGAAAAAACTTTTATGCAGTATTCTCTTTTTGCTCCCCTTTTGCGCCGCTTCCTGCCTTTTTGCGCAGGAATCTGATGACCGTGCCGTTGTTTATGCGAACTTGATTTCTGCCCATGATATTGAGCGAAATGTTCGCGTACTGACCGCAGACGGACTTGAAGGGCGTAAAACAGGAGAAAAAGGACAAAAAATGGCGGCTTTTTTTATCCGTGAACAATTTATTCAGGCAGGTTTGATGCCGCTCGTCGAAACGAACCTCGGAAAAACATACTTTCAACAATTTGAACTCGAAAACAGTCAAATCCTTGATTTTCATGTTGTCGCCGCTAAAGGCGAAAAAATTACCGATTTTATCCCAAATCCCTATTCTGACCTTGATAAAATTGACAACATCACTTTCAGAATTATACACGATTGGAAAAATATATCCGAAAACAACGCAGGCGAAGCCGTCGTTTTGCTTTTTGATGACACAAGAAAATTAACCGATGCTTTTTGGGCGGAAGAATTTGAAAAAATTGCCAAATTCGCACGCTCCAAAAACGTCCGTTTTCTATTTTTTGCCGTCAATAATTCCGAAAAATTTGCCCTCACACAAAAACTCTTCGCTGCTAATCCGCACCTCTCCGGCGCGAAAATGCGCCTCACCGGTACGCAAAAACTCGGTACGGCACTTATGGGAAGCAACGGCTTTAAGAAAATATTCGGCGATACGCCCGCTAAAATTTTTGAAAAAAATACGCCCGAAAAAGCAACTTTAAATATTTTTGTTGACAAAAAAACAAGCATCACTGCGACCGAAAACGTTGTCGGTTTTATACCCGGTTATGAATTTCC
>JBPOJO010000202.1:0-3187 GCA_052033485.1 Bacteroidota bacterium
GTCATGGAAGGCAAAAAATACGCCGTGAGTACTTATTACGATGCAACGAATCGGGAAGATTTGTTGCGAATAATTGCGATTTTGCGCAAATTTAAGGTGATTTTGGAAACTACTTTGTTGGATTAAAAAAATATGCCTTTGCCAACCCGATAAAGTTTTCAAGACCTTATCGGGTTGTGTGTTTTCTAATTCTCAAAGTTACCCTCCTCGTCAAAGTATTGGTCAAATTTTTTATTTTTCTTAACTCTCGTAAGATACCCGTCGCATTCAGCTTTAGAGTAACCGTTTCTTTCTGCATTTTTCAATGCTTCTAAAGCCATTTTTACAGCCAATTTTCTTTTTTTAGAAATTATGCCGGGTATCTCTTCTGCAATGTCTATCAAGTTTTTAAATTTTTCAAATTCTTTTTGTGCTGATGTTTTAGTAACCTCATCTTTTGTTTTCTTCTCAAATTTTTCTCGTTCATTATTCAATGAGTCGTTAAATTTTTTTCGTTCCGTAACTAATGAGTCTTCAAAAGATTTTTTCATCTCATCTTTTTCTTTCACTGCATTTTTTCTGCCTTCTTCTGCATTTACGGCAGCAGCAACGGCAGCAGCATGCTTTCTTTGAGCTTCGTCTTTTTCATTTTTTAACTGATTAACAGTTGCTTGCAATTCGCCCGAGTCGTTGTTGTTTGTTCCCGGTACTCCGCTCCAATCTTTTCGGTCGTTTATCTGTTTCTCTAAGCTTTTAATTTTATCCTGCTGATTGGCAATTTTGTCTTTTGCCTTTTCTAATTGCTCTAATAACCTTTGGTAGTGCTTTTTGTGCTTTTCTTCCAAGTTATCAATAGTAGTTTGCAATTCTCGCATTTTTGACTTTATTTTTGAAAAAATATCCTCTATTTGAGATATTTTTTCAAGAGCTGATTTTTTGTTTTTTACTTTATTTGGGTCATAAAGCTCCGCATATTTTTCCATAAAATCAGTGATACCGTCAATTACTTCATTTAACGCATCAGCACTCGTGCTGCTGCTGTTAATGCACGCTTCTAAATCTCTTTTGAGATTCTCAATCTTTTGCGTCAATTCAAGGTGTTCATACACCCTGCACTCAGTTTCATTGGTCTTTGTACATGAGCAAGAAAAAGTGCCTAAAGAAAGTGCAAAATAAAGTGTTAATTGATATTTAGTCATTGGTAAAATTGAATTGATGGTTCAGCAGTAAGAATGAAAGAACAATCTTTTTTTCTTTGTACCCTTAAAAGTACATTGAAAGCAGGTTTGATTGCTTGATATGATTCTGAAAATGTTTCAAATTCACTCGTCGCAAGCCCAAGCGTCACAAACAAGCAAGTAGATTGATTTTTTTCATATTGAATACTAATTTTTCCTTCAATCGCATCACCGTTTACGAGCCGCAACTTATAGGTCATGCTTTTTACATCTAAGTCAAGCGCAAAAAGAGAAGAAACAGCACCGGGTTTGCAGTAGTACCTTCCACTTAGTAGATGCACTTCCTCTTTCTCTATGCATGAGGAAGCGCAGTCCGGCACAAAGCAGTTTTTGGTTAAAAAAGTAAAAACAGAAACAATAACAGAAACTGTCGCTATCCAAACGGCAATATTGTTTCTCTTGAACCAATCTTCATAATTTTTTTTCATAACGTTGCATAAAAAAATTAGAAATCGGCTGAAAAATCATCAGGAAACATTTCATCAACAATTTCTTCCAATCCGACTCCCTCAAGAAAATCATCAGTCATTTCGTCTACATCTTCTTCGGATAGTGTTTCTAAGTAATCTACACTGCTGCCGGCTTGGCTTTCAGTAATGTTAAAAAGCCCTGTTGCACAAGAAATTATTGCCCATTTTGCTGCATTACCAAACAATCCGACGACGATTCTTCTTGCTATCAGAACTCTCAGGTCATCTCCGCTTTTTTTGTTTGCAGCAGCACCCGCGACACTTTCAACTTTTTCAACAATTTCCGTGTTGTTTTTGACTTTGTTGATTAAGGCTTTTAAGTCATCTTGCCTTTTGTTATTTTTTTCCATTGAGGTTAAAATTATTTTTGCAATGTTCACATTATTACATATCTTTGCCAAACAAATGTGAATATTTTATGGTAAATGAAACTTCTCAAAATGAGGAACTTTTAATTCCTACGGAATTAGTCAGGAACAGAATCCGTCAAGAAAGAATTGAAAGAGGATGGACGCAAGAACTTATGGCGCACAGTTTGGGACTGTCAACAAAAGCATACTCAAATATTGAAAATAAAGCCGAGCAAGATATTACATTGCTGCGCATTGTTGAAATTGCAAAAATTTTTAGTATTTCTTGGTATGATTTGTTGTTGCCCAAAACAGCAAACAGCAAGGTAATAAACGGAAATGTAACGGCGAATTACAGCCCATATTCTACGAATAAGAGTGATATAAATATATATGAAAAAGACACTAAGACAAGTATTTTACAAGAAAAAATCAAGGGACTAAATGATAAAGTAGAAGCATTAGAGAAAGAAATTGCGTATTTAAAACTGCTCAATCAAAACGGAATAAAAATTTGAAAAATATTCTTTTGATTTATTTTTCTCCTATATTTGTCATTAAAAAATATCCAAAATCATGGCAAAGCGAAAAGAAAAAATTTATACGGAGGAGGAATTGATTAAAGCCTTCCGATTAACACGGCAAACTCAAAAGAATCCTTTGATGGATTCTTGGCTTGATGTTTCCTTGCCCGTTTTAAACGAGCACGAGCAAGCAGATTTTGAGGAATTGTGGTTGTTGATAAACGAAGGTGCTGATTTTTGGAACGAAGAAACGCTGAAAATGCGCTTTGTTTCGCCTTTTTTGCACAGCTTTATCAAATTGCACAACAGAGAAAAAGGCTACGGCGGCTTTTTTGACAAAGAAATTTCCGCGACTGTTGAGGGCATTTACCTGCAAACCGAAACGGATTTTATGTTGGCTAAAGGCTTCGGAGATATGCCCGAAACGCCTTATTTTCACTTCCAAGAATATAAGCGCAGCAAAAAATCGCCGCCCGAGCCGATGGCGCAGCTTATTGAAGCTTTTTTGATTGCGCAAGAAAATAACAAAAACGGGAAACCGCTTTACGGCTTAACGATTGTCGGTAGTATTTGGCGTTTCGTTGTCATGGAAGGCAAAAAATACGCCGTGAGTACTTATTACGATG
>JBPOJO010000043.1:0-1744 GCA_052033485.1 Bacteroidota bacterium
ATTCCGAATAGTCAAAAATTGATTGACACTTTGTGCGGCTTTTGCTTGCAGTTCGGTATGCGTTTGGCTAATATTTTTTAGTAAATCTTGAAATTTCATGTCTTTCTGTTATTAAGTTGTTTCCCCCCATTCAAAGCCCATAAGTTTTTCTAATTCGAGTATTTGTGGTGGTTTTTGCATAGTTCATCTGATAATGTAAGGTTGCAAAAATATAAAATAATTTCAACAATTTTGTAAAATCTGCTTTTTTCATATCTTCGTAGCAGAAAAGAGATGAGCCGCTCCCGCTGCCAAGTAGAGGCGGACAAGCGAAGTTTGATTTCTTTTTTCGTATTTAGTTTTTCCCCACCTTTCATCTTTTCGGCAAAAGCAATCCATTATTTTTATCCCAAAAATTTCTTAAATCTTCCGGCTTTCAATCGTTTAAGTGCTTTTTTTGCCGAATAAAAAAATAAAACTTGAATCATTTTTATATCACTTTCACGCCTTGCGCACTTGCATAATTATTCAGTCCGCTGTCGAATGAAATAATGTGGTGAATACCAACACTTTTGTCGCAAAGAATTAGTTTAATTACCTCATCAACCAAACTAAAATCCTCTTTGCCTGCACGTAAAAAATTGCTTCTGAAAAAAAAGTTCTCTAATGCCTCCTCCCTGTATTTTGCGTCATCAAACAACACAACATTCTGTTTTTTTAACAAAGCACTAAAGGCAATCATCGCATCTCTGTTTTTATTTCTCGACAGCTTCGAATTTACAAACTCATACAAGGTCGGAAACGGCAAAATGATTTCGTGTTGCCTATTGCTTAATACTTCAGCAATCTGCTCCGCCTTTTCCGAATTTTCATCTTTGGGGTCATACAAGGAAATCCAAAAGCATGTATCAATCAGCACTTTATACATTACTCTGCTGTGTCAATGGTCTGTTGATTATTTAACTTTCCGTAACCCTCCCAAGGCGATTGCTTTCTTGCACCGGATAAAAATTCTCCTTTTACTTTGTTGGTTTGGCTATCCAACCAAATAATATAAAGACGGTCAGACTTTGTAAGCGTTACATGCTCTTTTAAGTCTTTAATGACGTGCTTGATGACATTTTCTTCGGAAAGATTAGGCGCAAGTTCGGAGGTGTCGTAGTTGCAAAATGCAAGCCCCGTGCCACATTCGACCGCATGATTGTTGTCGAGCCACGTGTACAGTCCGTTGTAATCAGCTTTGAGACCGAAATCATAAGATATCCAAATCGCTTTTTTCTTAGCTACCATGTAATTTTTAAATTTTACCCTCAAAACAGCATTTTCGCAGCCTAAAGGTTACATTACCATTATATTTTTTGGTATTAACAAAATCGCCACAAACAAGTAAGGCAAATTTTTATACCCGGAGTTTGTTAGTCTTTTGTTATCAAGAGATACGCAATTTTATAGTTGATGAATTGCCAACAAACCTACTGCAAGTTCGCACTAAAATAAACAAAATCCAAATATTATGGCAGCAATCTGTTATATTTTTCAAAAAAAAATCGCTACCTTTGCACAAGAATACGAAGACGGTTTTCGGACGTAGGAGAAGGGATTTGAGTTTTCAAAGGCAATTGCTCGTCGTATTATGTTGAATATAGGTTTAACGCTTTATGTGGCTTTGCAATTTCTCAATTGTCAAGTTTCACCTTATTATTTTTGCTCCGCTATCAGGGCGCACATTTTTTTCTCCTTTTCCATGTTATTGGGGCTATAAAAT
>JBPOJO010000148.1:0-1575 GCA_052033485.1 Bacteroidota bacterium
GATTTGCGCGTCCGTTTGAATTCGGACGTTTGTTTCACTTTAAAACGATTTACAAATGAAAAAGCTAATTTTTGTTTTTTTTTTTGTGCTGTTGGCAGCACAATCATTGACTGTTAATTCAAAATGCGACAACAGTTCGAAATCAGGCACTTGCATAAAAATTGCTATAATGGGAACGTTAGATGAATCCTGCGGAAACAGTGACCCCAAAGTTGCTAAAGACTGTAAAAAATAATTAACTTTTAAACCAATTGACGGTTGCTTTCTTGCAACCGTCAATTAATTTGTCCAATGAAAAATCTACATTTATTTATTCTTTTTTTGAGTTTAACAGCCTGCGTAAAAAAAGAAATTGGTTCTGTAAGTGAGAAAGAAAACGCTCAATACATCACGCCTGTCAAAAGTTTAGCTTTTGATTTAGACAGTTTGACAGATGCTTATACAAATTCATCGCGCATATATGATGGTTTTTATGTGCATTACAACAGAAACCTGCCTTCGTTCTATTTCTACTCATTAAAAGACCGCAAACTATCTAAAAGGATTGTACTCAGCGAGAAAACTCGAGCTGTCATTGGTGAAATATCGTATGCCTATTATCAATCTCCGGAAAAAATTTTTTGGCTGTCGAAAACAGCGTCGAAAATTTTTATCACAAACGAAAAAAGTGAACTTCTCGAATCCCATACTTTTGGTAATCTCGGCAGCATTATTTTTCATAATTTTATGCCATTTCACATGGTAAATGAAAATCTCTTTTTGCCCAATTTTTTAACATTTGACCCTAATTCATTGTACCAAAATGAGCAACCTGTGTCTTTTTTTTCTTACAACTTAAAAAGCAAAACCTCTGAATACTTTTTGCACTATCCGGAAAAGTATAAAAAAAGTATTTACGGTGCGAATTACCATCTTTTTTCCGTTACGTATGACGAACAAAAAAACAGTGCTTATTTCCTTTTTCCTGCTGATAAGAATATTTATGCTGTTGACTTGGGGAGCAAAAAGATGCAAAAAAAAATATGTACAGAAACAGACGATAATCAAGAAGTTAGCGAGCTGATTGCTTTTGAAAATTCCTTGTCTGTTCAAAAACATTACGCAGAAAATCCGGCATTTCAGGGTTTAGTTTATGATAAATTTCGAAAGTGTTTTTACCGTTTTAAAAAATGCGCTTCTGAATTTTCAAAAGATGAAACAAATGAACCTATAGCACCCCACTTTGAAGTCGCTGTAATCAATGATAATTTTGAACTAAAACGTCTGCACAGGCTAAAACTAAATGACTACCATGCTAATTATTTCATTACGGAAGACGGATTTTTTATTTCTAAAAAAAGCGAAAATGAAGACATTCTCTTGTTTGATTGCTATACTTTTTAACCTTATTTTCTCCTCCTGTTATGCGCCCGAAAGCGAAAACAAGTTTGAAGAATATCTCAAATTTTCGTCTTTAAGCTCGGAAAATTATGACTATGTTCTTATTATTCCACGAGCCGGTTGCGGAGGTTGCATTTCTAAGGCAGAAAATTTTTTTCTTGAATACCAAAAGAAATCAAACCGGTCAAAGAGAAT
>JBPOJO010000240.1:0-3704 GCA_052033485.1 Bacteroidota bacterium
CTCACAAAAAGCAAAAAAAAAATTTTTTTTGGCAAAAACTAGCAGTCTGTTAAATGCAAAAATGGGTGTTGTTTATTTCCGAAACTGAAATAATATTCATAAAATGACAATTCCGTAACTAAATTTAACAACAAAAGGGCTTTTTTACCCCCCCCAAAAAAAACCGGCAAAAAACAAACAAAAATTTTTCTGCCGGTTTCAAAATTTTTTTAAAAAAAATCAGCCTTTCAATTCGTGCCCCATTTTTTCTTTTTTCGTATGAAGGTATTTTTGATTGTGCGGATTCGCGGGAATTTCGAGCGGAACACGCTCTACAATTTCAAGCCCGTAACCCAACAAAGCCGCTCGTTTGGTCGGATTATTCGAAATTAATCGAATTTTTGAAATTTTTAACGCCCTCAAAATTTGCGCCCCGACCCCGTAATCGCGCTCGTCAGGCTTGAAACCGAGCTGAACATTCGCCTCAACCGTATCATAACCCTTTTCTTGCAATTCGTAAGTTTTTAGTTTGTTGAGCAAGCCAATGCCGCGCCCTTCTTGATTCATATACAAAACAACCCCCTTGCCCTCCTTTTCCACAATTTTCATCGCTTCGTGCAACTGCTGTCCGCAATCGCAACGGCAGGAACCAAAAATGTCGCCCGTTACACATGAGGAATGTACGCGCACAAGAACAGGTTCATTTTCCTCCCATTCACCTTTCACCAAAGCCAAATGCACTTCTCCCGTATTTGTTTGCGTGAATGAATGAAGTTGAAAATCACCAAATTCCGTCGGCATTTTTACGCTGACTTCTTTTTTGATAAGGGAATCGTGTTTCAAACGATAATTTATCAAGTCCATAATGCTGATGAGTTTCAACTGAAAACGGTCTGCAATCACGCGCAACTGCGGCAGACGCGCACAAGAACCGTCCTCGTTCAAAATCTCAATGAGCGAACCCGCCGGCTGACAACCCGATAAACGCGCCAAATCAATCGCCGCTTCCGTGTGCCCTGCACGCCTCAAAACGCCCCCGTCTTTGGCTTTCAAGGGGTTGATGTGCCCCGGACGACGGAAATTTTCTGCTTTGAAATCTTTGCCCGAAAGCGCATTAATGGTTTTTGCCCTGTCTGTAACCGAAATCCCCGTTGTGCAGCCGAAACCGTCTAAATCAACCGTAACCGTGAAAGCAGTTTTCATCGGGTCAGTGTTTTTGCCGACCATCAAGTCCAAACCAAGCTCGTCGCAACGATTTTCCGTCAATGCAACACATAGGTAGCCGCGTGCGTGTGTAATCATAAAATTAACCATTTCGGGCGTAACTTTTTCGGCAGCGGCAATAAAATCCCCCTCGTTTTCACGGTCTTCATCGTCGACAACAATGACCAATTTTCCGTTTTTTATATCTTCAATAGCGTCCTCAACGCTGTCTAAACGCAGTGTATCCATCTTTTTGAAAAGTTTGGCAAAGGTAGCAAAATTATTGAAAAATTGTACTTTTAAAACAGTATGGAATTTTGAAAAACAGTATAAAGAGTAGGCTTATTCGTCCAAACGGAAATGATTTCGAATAATTTGCAGGATTTCACCGTAAATTTCACAGCCGGCTAAAATTTCGCCGCCGAAAATCGGATTATCGGTTCCTGAAAAGTCTGTTACTGTTCCGCCCGCCTCTCTGACCAAACAAACGCCGGCTGCAACGTCCCATGAATTGAGATTGTATTCGTAAAATGCCTCAAATCTGCCCGCAGAAACATAAGCTAAATCTACCGCTGCCGAGCCGATTCGCCGCAAGCCTCTGCAACTTTGCATCATGTATTTGAGCAAATTCATGTATTCGGCTTGTTTTTCAAAGCGAGTATAGGGAAATCCTGTTGCAACTAAGGCTTCTTTAATGTTGCGAACGTTGGAAACATATATTTTTTTTCCGTTAAGGAATGCACCGCCGTTTTGGTGGGCATAAAAACATTCGCGGCGATTGACTTCATGCACAACACCGAGTAAAGGATTTTTGCCGTCCAAAAGGGCAATACTGACGGCATAAGTCGGGATTCCGTGAATAAAATTTGTCGTTCCGTCGAGCGGGTCAATGACCCAATTTAATCCTGTGAGGTTTTCTTCTCCCGTGCCTTCTTCGGCTATAAAACCTGCTTCGGGGAGGATTTTTTGCAGTTTATCAACAATCATTGCTTCGGCTTCTTTATCCACGTAAGAAACCAAACTGTTAAGACTTTTAATTTCTGTTTGCGAGCGTTCAAATTTCAGCGATTCGGCAGAAATAAACTCGCCGGTCTGAACGGCAATTTCGGCAGTTTTGCGGCAAATTTCGGAAAGGTTCATCAGCATATTTTTTGACAAAGCTAAGAAAATTGTCCGAAAGATTCGTTTTCCTTAATTTTTACCAAATATTTTTGTAAATGATGTACGAGGGCGAATAACCTTCGTTGAGATGCTCTCCTTCGAGAAAATAACCTTCTTTGCGCAACTCCAAAACATAATAATTCTCCCACGACTCTTTATTCGCGTAGTTTCGGAAGGCGTTTTCGGCAGACTCTTTGTCTTTATGCAATGAAATAACACTGATATGCCCTTTATTTTCTCCGAAATAATTTTTTGAATACGTACAAAACACAAACCAAACGATGTTTTCATTAAACGGCTTTGGCTGATATATAGTTCTTATGATTTGCCCTGTTTCAAGACTTGTCCGTAATGTAACTTCAAAATTCGTTTTACATTCGGGACATTCTTTTTTATACGATGTTTCAGACCACTCATAATCACCACCCGTAGGCGGTAAACCACCTAAATTGCCGCTTCCTGCGGGAGAAAATGCAAAATTGCATTGCGGGCATAAAATATCTTTTAACATGGTTTTTTGATTTTTTTTTGTTAAAAAAAACACACGCCGAAGCGTGTGTTTTTAAAGAATAATTAGCCGTCTTTGAGGTATAACCACATAGACATCATTTGGTCAATTTCATGACCGCCCGATTTTGTAACTTTAGAGCTTGGAGTCTCAGCGTATTCAATCGTGTGAATGAAAATATACTCGCGAGAGTGTGAAGCTCCGTCGCCTTCCGTGTTCATCGCAAGCAAGGTATATTGACCGTCTTCTTGTTGGTCTCTGAAAGATACCATCAATTGTTTTTTGTTTTTAGTATCCCAAACTTGGAATGGTACATCTACATAATCTTTGTATTTGTAATCAGTTGAGGGAACACCGGGACCTTGTTTGCCGACAGTAAAGCGGTGCGCTTTTTGTTTGAGGTCAGGTCCAAAACGGAGTTCAACAGTGTCGGCTTGTATCGACGGGTTAGGAATACTAAGTATTCCGCCTGCTGCATTAAAACCAGTTACACGAACAAAATTCAAGAAAAGTTCGCCTGTAAACCCAATCTCCGTGGAGTCGTTGCTGACTTTAATGAAATAGAGCGTCAACTCAGGGAAAAATTCCAAAGATTTAGAAGTCGTAACTTGAATAGTTTTGCCGTAAGAAGTTCCTACCGAGTTTGTAGCATACGCACGAATATAGTATGCAGTATTTTCTTCCAAACCTGAAACATTTGAAGAAAAATCTTTTCCGACTGTTCCTGCGCCGAGAGTAGTTTTGCTGTCAGCCGTTGTCGGTGTGCGGTTGGTTTTTGACCAAACGTGTCCGTGCTCCGTGATGCCTTCACCGCCGGTGATTTTGCCTGCAATTGCAAAAGTTGTTGTTTGAA
>JBPOJO010000516.1:0-2111 GCA_052033485.1 Bacteroidota bacterium
GAGGCAAGCTGTAGTTTTATTCAAAACCTGACAAATTGTCTTTTTTTTCTTCTGACTGACAAAAGTAAATTCGCAAAAACAAATGATATTTTCGTACTTCGTAACAAGCCTTTGATACGAATTTTGAACGGAAATCATTAGTTTTTGCGAATTTATAAAAAAAAAAGGCGGGATAGTGAGTTTTCCAGCCTCTTTTTATTACCTTTGCGTAAGTTGTTTTCTTAAACCCATGTTTTAAACGGTTTATTATCAACTTATTCTGTTTTTTTTCCACTCTTCTTTTTGGTGATGGGTTTAATCAAATATTTTCAGTAAAAATTTGCAGTTTTGAAAATAATTCTACAATTTTGTTTTTTACAGCGCGAAAGTAGACGCTTTTAGGTACTTTTTTTAATGAACAAGCTCTACTTGACAAAGTGCACTATTGAGTTTTTAAGAAAAATTTGGTAGGTTTGGGGGCGCGTTTTAATTATATAAAATCTTCTAAAAGATGGATAATTTTTACGACACAGCGAAACGTATGCAAAAATCTGCTGAAATTTTGCATAATAAGGGCGAATATCACAATGCTTGTTATTTGGCGGGCTATGTGGTAGAATGTTATGCCAAAATTATTGTAGGTTTGTCTTATCCTTTGAATTATGATGAGTTAAAAAAAGATTTTCAACACGATTTAACAAAATTACGCAAAGAGTTTCAATATATTTTGACTCATTCTTCTTATAGCAGATACATGGTTGATATGAGAACGGATTTTGCCAATGTTTTATTAGGTGTAACCAAATGGGATATCAATAAACGATATATTGAGGATAGTTTGACTTGGACACAGGCAAATTCCAACAATTTTCAGTCTGAAGCCCAATTAGCTATGCAAAAACTTACACAAATGCAACTTGACGGACACCCTTTAATTTAAAACTCATGAAGAATTATCAATTCGTATCGACAAAAGAAGAAATTATCAATTTTCTCATTGGTTTCCAAAACTTTGAGCAGTGTTTCCTTGTGCGTAATATTTTTTCTCGCTTTGCTATTTACGTTGTAAAACCTGAAAATATTGAATTATTAGAAAAAAAAATTAAAGAAAAATTTGAGGAATGGGTCGATGTGGTAGAAAATATTGACAACGAAACAGATAGTTTTATTTATAAAGATTTAAGTAAAACAAGTGAAAATACGGTTTCTCCGAAAGTATTTTTTGCGGAAAGGCACGCCGAAAATACAAATTGGTTTATTCGAGATAGGTTCAAACTCAATAAGCCTGTTATTTCATTTTATTCCTTCAAAGGCGGAGTAGGGCGCACAACGGCAACTATTTTAGTAGCTATTCTTTTGGCTCGGAAAGGAAAAAAAGTGCTTTTAGTGGATTTTGATTTGGAAGCTCCCGGTTTAGCATCAATTTTTGCCAATCAATCCGATAATTCGGAAAATTTATTAGCCGTTAAGGGGGTTGTGGATTTTATGGTGGATTATGAGGCAAACAAAAAAGATTTGAATAAACTTAATCTTGATGATTATTATTTTGTTCGTAATCAACAAGTTTTGGTAGGCATAAATGGGGGCGAATTGATCATCGTTCCTGCAATTGCGACCGACAACGAGAGTGCTAAATCTTATATTGACAAACTTTCAAAAACCAATATCAAATATAATGGTCAAAATTATGTTCCTGATATTTTCTTGAAAAAAATGGAAGAAAAAATCAAGCCTGATTACATCTTAATAGATACTCGAACAGGCATTAATGATGTGGGAGGCTTGGTTTTTAATCGTTATGCACAAAGTATTTTTCTGATTTTTTATGGAAACCAACAAAATATGTTTGGTTTGGAAAGCATTTTACCACAATTAAAAAATTTAAACCGAAAAGAAGTCAATTTTTATTTGGTCAATTCGCCCGTTCCCAAAAATGAAACCGACCGTAAAGACGAAATCAATTATTTTGTAGAAAAAAGATATGAAATTTTTTGTAACTATTTTTGCCGAGAGATGACATTTTTTCCGCTTGAATTAACTGGTTTTGATTTTCCCTGAGTTGTCTGACCATTTCATTAAAAGCACTGAAAAGCTGATTGAGCTCATCTGCGTGTCGGATATTGATTGTGACG
>JBPOJO010000737.1:0-3468 GCA_052033485.1 Bacteroidota bacterium
AACAGTTTCACGCAATTTGCGAATAATAATTTAATTCAAAAAAAATTTGAAAACTTTTTTTTAAAAATTTTACGAATAAATGCAAACATACTGCCAAACAAATGAATTTATCGTTAAAAAAAGTCGCCGGTCTGTTCAACTGACGGCAAAGTAAACGATTTTTTGTCGAAAAACTTAAAAACATAGGGCTTGTTCATAAAAAATTTGCGCGTTATTTTTACCATTTGAGGGCATGAATTTTAGACGGGCGATGCAAACAAAGTAATGCAAGCATCTTGCTTGCCTCATCAAAAACAAAGTTTGTGAGCAAGATGCTCACAATACACTGCTCAAATATCGGATTTAATTTTTATGAACAAGCCCTGTAAAAAGAATTTAGGTAACAGATTTAAATCTTTTGCGTATTGCGTCTGAATTTTCCAAATTTATGTGCTAAATAAGACGAAAAATGCAAAACATCAAAAAAATTGCTGTTTTTTTGATGTTTTGCATTTTTTTAGCCTAAATTTGTGTCCCTAAATAGGGAATATATGAAACCGAAAACTACACATCCGCGATGGGCATTAGCGCACAGAAAGCCCGGTACAGAATTAAAACTCATTAACGGTAATTACTACCTTAATGGTGTAAAGTCCATTTATGACAAGGTAAACAAACGCTCAAAAAAAATTTCTTTGGGTATCATAGAAAGAATTACGCAAGAAAAAGGCTTAATTCCTTCCGGCAAAAATGAATTGAAACAAAAAAGTGAAAAAACTTATCTCAATAAGCAAGTTTTTTCGTTCGAATACGGACTTTCTAAATGGCTCTTCGACACTGTCAATACCAAACTCCAAAGTATGAGCACTTTAGCAATCATGCACAATACGGACTTAAATCCGAAGGAAATTTACTTGGAATGCAAAAACAGAGGTGAAATTGAGCAGTTTTTTGACCATTAGAAAAACACGCTTTATGCAGGTGCGTTAAATATGCAAAGAAAAGCCTCTTTGAACGGTTGGATGTTTATCAACCATTAAGCATGAAAATTATTACAAGCTGTTTTTGACTTTGAAAAACACCCCGTTAAGCAAAAAACAGAAACTCAACAACAAATATTCGATTAAAGATGTCATTGAGCATCTTAAAGCAGTGAAGATAATTAAATTCGGAAATAATGAATCCGAGATTGCCGAAAGAAATAGGTTTGCCAAAATCTTTCTTGAAAAAATGAATATTTCTATTACCTAAATGCGTTAGGTTTTTGGGGGTTAAAAGGAAAAACAAACAATAAAAAACAAAAAGGAAAATGCGCAGTGTTAATTTTTGGTTTGTGCTTATTTACCATAAAATAAATTTCTCTTTTTTTTTACTTACTTCTTTACTTTTTTATTCCTGCTCGGAAGAAAAATTTAGTTTGGATATATCACTTACAAGCAAAGGTAAAAGTGAAAATGTTGATTGCCCTGAATTGTGGTTATTAGACACTCGAGAAAAAAAATTAAATGTCTATAAACAGAATTTTGATTATTTAATGATTGATTCTCTTTCACCCGGTGTTTATTTCATTTTTACAGATAACATTTTTGGCGAAAGATTTTGGAAAAAAATAAATATCAAAAGCAATACAAACATAACAATCCCCCTTGATTCTTGTGTAACAGTCAAAAATATTTGGCAGTTAGAAAATTTTTTAAAAAAAGAAAATGACAGTATAATAATTACTTTACAGCACTTTGATACTTATATTCCATGTTTGAGTTTTTGTTTAAAAAGAAAACAGGGCGCATACGAAGGAGGATTAATGAGTAAAAACAAAGTTATTTTCACTCGTTTGCTTTCTGATGAAGATAAAAAAAGAATAGATTTGCTTATGGAAAAATTGTATAAGATATATTTTTCCCCAAAGGGTAATTGTGAGAATTATAATACCTATCGCGTCATTTCAAAATTAGACACATTGGAATTTAAGGATGAACGTTGTATTTGGCATGGGTTTTCTGAATTTGAAACCATCATAGTAGGTAAAAAGGACAGCAACAGGCGATAATTTTTTACCCAAGCCACTTTTTTTTCTTTGCACTATTTTTAGCGGCGAATACCAAAGCATCTTTCGCCCTCGCTTGTGTACCCCACAAGAAACTTCTCCCAAAAAATCAATTAACAGCCCCCTGACAGCCCCGAACTTCATAAAAATCTTTGAAAAACACCTTACATTTTTGCATTTTCGCTCATATTTTTTATTTTTGCTTTGTAAATCAAAAACATTGGTATGTCAAGTAAGCAAAAATTAGTCAGATTTGATTGGGCAGTGAAAAAATTGCTGCGCAATAAGGCAAATTTTGATATTTTGGAGGGTTTGCTCTCCGAATTGTTCGGTTTTGATGTCAAAATCCAAACCCTTTTAGAGAGTGATGGCAATCAGGAATATGAACTTGATAAGTTCAATCGCGTAGATATTTTGACCGTAATTGAGGGCGGAGAATTGGTTCTGGTCGAAATTCAAAACGAACCCGAACATGATTATTTCCAAAGAATGCTTTACGGCTCGTCAAAATTAGTAACCGAATACCTCAAATCGGGCGCGCCTTACGGTAAAATTAAAAAGATTTATTCGGTCAATATCGTCTATTTTGACTTGGGCAAAGGCAGCGATTACATTTACAAGAGCACGACAGACTTTGTCGGTATGCACAGCCAAGAAGAATTGCCTACCTCGTCTACACAAGAAAGCAAATTTAACATCAAACCTTTCAGCGAAAGTCTTCTAAATTATTACCTTTTGAAAGTGAATAATTTTGATAAAATTGCGGAAGACAGCCTCGACGAGTGGATACACTTTTTAAAAACGAGTGAAATTTACGGCAAACACAAAGCAAAAGGGTTGGAGCAAGCCGCAGAAAAAATGCGCTACGAACTACTTTCGGACGATGAAAAAGTGGCTTACAACCGTTTTGAGGAAAGTCTCCGCTAAAAACGGGCGTTACCGAAACCGCTTATGAAAATGGGAAAAATGCCGCAAATGAATTGTTAATTTTGGAGCGAAAACAAAGAGCTAAGCAAAGGCGGAAAAAGAGCAAAGACAAAAAGAAGAAGAACGATGACAAAAAGAAGCTGTTTCTCTTCGACCATTGGCAGCCGAGAAAATGCTTTTCCTGACGCGAAACACACGAAAGTATCGCTGAAGCACTCGGTATTTCTGTTGAGGAAGTGAAAAATATCTTAGCGCAAGGCGAGGCATGATTTCCGACAAGAAACACAAAACCGACACAATCCGACTTAAAAGAAATTCACGAAAAAGGCTACCTCGAACCTTTTTTGGGGACAAGAAGTAGATTTTTTTTTCATCTGAATCAAATTTTAGAGCAAGACAAAAAGCGAGGAAAGTTTGCACTCGGATAAATTGTGAAATGATTTTTTTTTTGTAATTGTTTAGCCGGAGTGTACCGCGAGCTTTAGCCGGCGGATTTGTAGGAAGGTATCACAAGT
>JBPOJO010000313.1:0-2082 GCA_052033485.1 Bacteroidota bacterium
ATTTTGGCAGGAATTACGGAAGAAGCCTTGCGCATTTTAGACGAATTGACGGCGCAACTCTACGATGATTATTCTTTTTTGCTTTGGGAAAATTTGAGAGAGTTGATTATTCATGTGCTCTTGTGGAAACATTTGCCCGAAAATGAAAAAGAAGGCACGTCTTTGACTGCTATTCGTCGTCATCGAGAAGAAGTGCTGTTGCTGCTGCTGAAAGCTCCCGAATTATATTCAGAGTTTAGAGAAGAATTATTGTCTGCTTTTGAGGCGGCTCTGCCGAGCGTGGAAATTTTTGTCAAAAATACAGAAATTCTCATGCCGTCTGACGAAGAGCTTTTTGAAAAATATTTTCAGTGGGAAAAATGGATATAAAATATGGCATCGTCGGAAAAAAAGAAAATCATTAGTTTTTTGAAAAATTTAATGATGCACATTTTTAAATGGGAAACACAAACTCCGCCGTTGCTTGTGTCTTCACAAGCGACTTTTCTGACATTTATACGAAGTCGTTTGTGAGGACACAAACAACGGCGGAATTTTTTTCGCTCTTGATTTCGGGAACACAAATAAAAAATCAATTTTGTTTGAAGAAAAAAGCAGCGAAAAGTTTTGGTCGCGTTTGCTTGTATGTGAGTTTGAAAGGCAAAAGTAGTATAGTTTTGCGGGAAGTTTTATACTAATCTTTTGAAAACTCCGTTTCAATATCCTCTATGCTCGGCAAACATGAACGGAAATCAGCCGGCAGCGTCTTCGTTAATTCATACTCAGAAATACCGATAGGTTGATGTACATTTTTTAGTGTGTATTCAGCTATAACTTTGTCATTATTCTGACATAAAATAAGCCCAATAGTAGCTTTATCATCAGGATGTCGTATTATATTATCAACCGCAGAACAATAAAATTGCATCTTACCGGCATACTCGGGCTTAAATTCGCCCTTTTTTAAATCAATGACTACAAAACAACGCATTTTCAAGTGATAAAACAACAAATCAATGTAAAAATCCTTTTCATTGATGCTTAAACAATACTGCCTACCGACAAAAGCAAATCCTTTACCAAGCTCCAACAAAAACTTTTCAAGTTGGTTAAGCAAGGCGATTTCTAATTCACGCTCAGTAAAAGTTGCGTGTAGCGTCAAAAAATCAAAAATATAGGGGTCTTTGAAATGCTCTTGAATAAATTCAGATTTCACATTGGGCAGAGTGTCGGCAAAATTATTGACAACTTTCCCCTTTCGTAAGTGCAATGTTGTTTTAATTTGTTCAGCCAAAGTTTGACGACTCCAAGTTTCCGATATGATTTGTTGCATATACCAAAACCGAACAGGAACCTCTTTGATTTTTTGCATCAATAAAATATGATGCCCCCATGGTACCCTCATAAAATAAGGAAAATCCAATTGGGAAACAGCCTGTTTCCTAATTGGAAGGTCGGCGTATTCCGAGTAAAACTGCACCATAAATTTGAGGTTTCGCTCCGAAAAGCCTTTTTGCTCGGGAAATTCATTTTGCAGGTCTTTTGCCAATTTCGTAATGACACCCGTGCCCCATTCTTGCTGCGCCTTCTGTTGCGCAAGCATACGACCGATTTCCCAATATAGTGAAAGCAACTCTGTATTGACAGCCCAAATCGCCTTGATTTGTGCCGAATGAATACGTTGTTTGATGTCTGTCAAAAGCGAATTGTAAAATTGCATAACTTTTTTTTGTTTGAAAATCAATCTTGTTTGAAGAAAAAATCGTTTGTAAGGACATTTGTTTTTTGCAAAACATTTATTCTTAAAAAAAAATCAAGAACGGCGTTATTCGTCTAATTCATAATCTTTGTCAAACAAATCATCTTTACTCGGATTTTTGCAGTCAGGCGGAAACCCTATTTCGTTTTCTGCCTCTTTGACGGCTTTCAAACAAGCATCTGGGAGAAATGTGTCTATCAGATGAATATAAGAAGGAAATTTTATGGTGATTTTTTTTATGCTTGCTCTTGCGTTCAATATGCTGTTTATCCAACTTTGACTTCTCGCCCACGGCTGACTGTACCATTTAATGACGTGCGTAATAAGGACAATCAAATGACTTT
>JBPOJO010000761.1:0-3158 GCA_052033485.1 Bacteroidota bacterium
GACGGTTTTGAAATTTTTTTGCAAACCAATAATCAAAAAAAAGCTGAAGAATTTCGCTTTACATCGGTTTTAAATGGCTTTGAAATAGCGAAAAGTGCTGCTTATGGTTTTGCGGAATTTGCCAAAGCACACTCAATTGATTTTCAGATAGATATTCCTCATTCTTTCGGACTTTTTCGCAGTTTTTGGGACGAAGCAAAAAAGAATTTATAAGGTTTTAGCATCGTGCTTGCATCTACTTTTGGGGCGAGTAACAGTTTTACTACCCCATGTACAACGGACTTTAGAAGCTAAAGTCTTAAAAAAACTTTGTACGCGTCTTTCTATTGGTTCTGGTTTTGCGTCAGGTTTCAGGTGTAATGAAATCTCTTGAATTTGAACATTTCTGCTCGTGATTAGTGCCAAAAAACATTGATACTTATTTTTTTCGCGCTAAATTCTATTAAATTGCTTTTTCTAAAAGTTTTATAACTTTGCTTTCAATGAAGTGATTCTTTATTAAATCTTGGGTTTGGCTTGTGAAAAATACAAAATTCAAACTTTTTTCTTGTTTTTAAAAATCATCGGAGAGAGTAACTCGTGTTGTTAAAAAACTACAATTATTTTTGCATTTTAGCAAATATTTTCTATATTCAAAAAAAACTCTTTATGCAGACAACTTGGGAAGAAATTTTATTAAAAAGCATTTTTCAGGACATATTCCGACTGAAAACGGATTTTCGTTTGCCTGAAAAATTTAAAAACGACACTGCCAAAAAGGAAGCGAATTTGTTGCAAAAAGCGGCAGCCTTGGCGGTCGGAAAAAATGATTTTGACTTCTCTGTATCAAATTTTACGAAGGCAAAAAGTGTTTTTGGGAGACTGAAAATAAACGACGCGGAAATGCCGAAACACACTCAAATTGAACAATTTGACAGCAAAACTCCTTTTAGACAATTTGATGAAGATGCCAAAAATATTGAAAATTTGGAAAAATTAGCCTACGCGGAAACCTTACTTGCGCTTGCAGACAAACATTTTTCAGATGTTACCTGCGGCTGTCAATCAGATATTCCTTTTTCCGTTTTCGCTAAAACCAAAGCTGCTTTTGCGGTTTGTTTGGCACAGAATAATGAAAAAACCGATTTTCTTTTGGCAGGAGGCGATATTTCGGGGATTCAGGGCTACATTTATGATATTGCGAGCAAAAATGCCTCTAAAAGTTTGAAAGGGCGCAGTTTTTATTTGCAAATGCTCATTAACAGCCTTGTTATGAGCACATTAGAGAAACTTAATTTGCCTTACTGCAATGTTATTTACGATTCGGGCGGCAAATTTTATTTGCTTGCGCCCGACACCGAGGATAACAGGCAGAAAATCAAGGAATTGCAAAAAGATTTTGAAAAAAAGATTTTTGAGGAACACGGCATTGATTTGTATTTTTCTTTGGATTACGAAGTTTTGAATGAAAAAAAGCTCACTGAAAACGGCGGAGAAGGACTTTCGGCAGGGTGGGGGAGTTTGAACGAAAAATTTACGCTGCAAAAAAGGCAAAAATATAAAAACCTTATGCAGGATAATTTTGAAAAATTCTTTGGCGAAAAAGGCATTGAAGGCTCGGATACGCAGTTTCGCGACCCTGTTACGGGTGCGGAAATTTCGGAAAATGATTTTGTATGGATTGAAAAGGACGATAACAAAGGTGAGTTTTTCAGAAAACAAGCGAAAGATGCACACGGAAAAATCTTTTTCAAAAAAACAAACTATGAGCCGATTTATGCAGGAAAAATATTGAAAAGCGTAACGCATATTGTATCAGTTTTTAATGACAAAAATTCGCCTTGGTATCATAACCAAGAGGAAATTTACGTTTTCAATCCTTGCAAACTAAATGTGCACCATTTGTTGATTGAAAAAACAACAGATGTTTCAAAGTTTATTGAGTTGACGAAAAAGGAAAATTCACACGGGCGTATAGCTTGTGTAAACAGCAAGGATTTTATTTTTCATTCAAAATCGCATCAAAATTACGCTTTTCGCACCGAATTATACGGCGGCAATGATTACCCTATTATAAGGCTACGGCATAATGAGGCTCCGAAAACTTTCAGCGAGATGGCGGGCATGAAAGAAGATGACCGTGAATATGAGTCAGAATTTCAAGAATTAAAATTCAAGCGTTATGCGGTTTTGCGCATGGACGTGGACAATTTAGGTTCTATTTTTCAAAAATCATTGTCAGGCGATGTCAATTTTGCGCGTTATGCGACTTTGAGCCGTTCTTTGGACGTTTTTTTTAAAGGCAAGTTGAACGAACTTTGGAAAAATGGTTTTAGCGATGACACGCAAATTATTTATGCGGGCGGAGATGACCTTTTTATTGTCGGACGATGGGACAAAATCATTGATTTTGCCGAAAAAATCCGCTCCGAATTTCGTAATTACGTCGGGCGAAATGACATAGGCATTTCCGCAGGTATTGCCGTTGTTTCGCCTAAGTTTCCGATAGCAAAAGCCGCACAAATGGCAGGTGATGCCGAAAAAGAGGCGAAAAAACATGGAGAGGGAAAGAAAAATGCGGTGTGTTTTTTGGGTGAAACCGTCTCTTGGCATGAAGAATTCGACTTTGTTCGTTCTTTGAAAAACATTTTCAAGGACTATATCAAAGAAGAAACTTTATCAAAGGGCGTTGTCTATAAGTTGTATTCGTTTCACGAGATGAAGCAAAAGGGTTTGCTGAATTGGCGTTGGTTATCCGCCTATTATTTGCACCGAGACGAAAAAGAAATCAGAGCAAAAAACAACACTGAATTTAAAAACTTTCTCGGAAAATTAAAAGTTGCAATTTTTACCGATAATGTATCGGCTTTCGACGGACACATTGAAAAACCTCACTTCAAGCGAGAAGATAAATCGCTTAGTATGTTGAATTTGGTTTGTTTGGCTGTCCGTTGGGCAGAATTGGAATTAAGAACTAAAACTAAATAATTTACTTATGCCGTTCAATCAAAAAATGGATCCGTTGTGGATAACGGATAAAAACGGGTTTGATATAAATGCCGTTAATTTCGCCAAAGATTTTGGAAATTACCTTGCCAAAGATGAGCAAAGTAATGACCGAAGAGGCAAGAAAAAAATGACAACAACCCAATTAAGACGCTTTTTTGGCTTTTTAAAAC
>JBPOJO010000169.1:0-1964 GCA_052033485.1 Bacteroidota bacterium
GCCCGACGATAATTTTCTCGGATATTTCATATTTCTTTTTGCCGTTAATTTATGCAAAATCTACAACAAAGCAGGACTTTGGGCAGAAAATCCATTTTTTTCAAAATGTAAGTTCAGCGGCTCAAGCATGATGCCGATGCGCCGTTTTTTCACCGAAGATATTGCTGCATTTTAGGATATTGCTTTTTTTCATACAAAAAAATGCCGGCAAAAAATATCAACATGACCGCATTTTTGAAAAAAACAATTTCCCAAAAATTGCCTTGAATAAAAATATTGCAGCCGTAAATCAACGCAGTAGAGGAAATAATCAAAAAGGCTGCATTGCCTACAAAATAGGGCACAGGATAGAATTTTTTCCCAAAAAAATAGCACAAAAAAGCCATTCCCGCAAAACAAAAAAGAGTTGAAAGTGCGCTTCCGGTATAGCCCAAAATAGGCAGGAGAATAAGATTTGCCGCCAATGTAATCAACAAAGAAAAGGCGTTGATTGCCGCTCCGTAATAAGTTCGGTCTGTTACTTTATACCAAACTGCCAAATTGTAGTAAATACCCAAAAAAATATTTGCCAACAACAAAATCGGCACAATCACAATGCCTTCGCGGTAAATCGCCTTGCCCATAATGAATTGCAGCGTATCCGTATTCAGGCTCACGACTACGTACATGAGGCACAAAAGCAAAATAAAATAGCGCATCACAAGGGCAAAAACCTCTTTACTGTCCTTGTCGAGGGCTTTTTTGAAAAAAAAAGGCTCCGCAGAAAATTTAAAGGCTTGCACCGCCAAGGAAATGAAAACGGCAAAACGGAAGTTTGCCGAATAAATTCCCAAAGCCTCCAAAGACGTTTTGCCGGGGTAAAAATTTTCGGGCAGCAGATATTTTATCAAATTGCGGCTCAAAGCCTCGTTCAGGTTATAGGCTAAACCCGTAACGACAAAGGGCAAGGCATACAACAACATTTTTTTGACAAGAGCGGTATCAAAAACAAAGTGAAATTTTTTAAAATAAGGCAAAAAGAAAGGTAAAACGGCAATATTTGCCAAAGCGTTTGCCAAATAAACGTAATAAATCTCGTCCGACGGATTGTAAAAGGCAAAATATTCTTTGGCAAATGGAAAATATTCCCCCGAATAAATGCCGCGAAAAAGCCCTAAGATTAAAAAATTAAAAAAAACATTCAGCAAAACCGCACCCGAACGCAAAGCTGCGAATTTTTTTGCCTTATTTTCCAAGCGCAAAGCAGCAAAAGGCACGGCAAGAATCGTATCGGCAAACAATATAAATGCCAAAATTCGGATATAATCCCCATGTCCCGCATATCCCGCAAACGTCGCAAGTTGTTCCGAAAAAACAAATAAAGGAAGGGAAAATAAAAAAGTCGTCAAAATGATTAAACTTTGAACGGCATTTTTCACCTTTTCACGCTCGGCATCGGCATCATTGCAAAAGCGAAAAAATGCCGTTTCCATGCCGTAAAGAAAAATGATGTTCAAAACGGCAACATACGCATATAATTCAGAAATTGTTCCGAAAGGTGCGGCATCGAAAATGAGCAGGTGAAAAGGGAATAAAACATAATTCACAAACCTGCTCACAATCGTACTGATGCCGTAAACGGCAGTATCGGAGGCTAATTTTGATAAAAAATTCATCTCGCCTTAGTCCGTTTCTTCTTTGTCTATGCCGTATTTTCGGAAATAGTTGTCTTCGTCTTCCTTCGCGTTTTCTTTGCCCGGGAAAACGTCGTCAATAGAAAGTGTATTTTTTTCCGCATCGTGCAAAATTACGCCTTTTGCTTCCGACTTGATGTTGTCGAGTATTTCAAAGCCTTTTTCGCGCATCGGCACATCTTCCGCTCTTTTGTAAAATTCCTTTATGCCGTCGCCGTCCGTATCAATCCAAACACCTTGCACTACTTCCTCTGCGGTAGTCGGGTGCGCGTCGTCATGCTCCGTGAATTT
>JBPOJO010000145.1:0-6928 GCA_052033485.1 Bacteroidota bacterium
TGAACGGGAGCGTCTCCTTCAATTTTTTCCGTATTTTTTTCAATAATTTTAACAGTATCCTCGTCGAGTACTTCCCTTAAATTTAAGCCCGGCAATTCGCGTCGTTCCACACGATAAATTGAGTGATTGGCGTAAAGATTGTTCAAATTTTTATCTGTGCGAAGGAAAATATCGGGCACAAACAAAAGCATTTCTTCCCAAGTATGCCGACTTTGCGATTCCGTTCCTTCAAAATGCCAAAGGGCTTGCAAGTACAAATCCTCATTTCTTTTAACAGTTTTTAAAGAACAAACCGCTCTTTTATACTCTCCCGAAGCCGTTTTGATATGTACCAAAGATTGATAATTTCCGTTTTTCCGAACTTTTGAAATGAGATTTTCACATTCAAAGTCAAAAACAAAAAAATCTTTTAATTTTCTCCCTTGTCGGCAGTCAAAATAGGTTTTTGACTTTTCATTAAGGTATATAATGTTGCCGAAATCCTCCTCCGATAAAACAGAAGGGTAATTTTCCTCCGAAAAAACGCGCTCATCAATGTCCTTTTCGGGCGAAACAAAAAGGTGATAATCATCGCTCTTTTCTATCGTCAAAAAGTAGTTTTTTTTATCAAAAACAAAGAAAACCTTACACGGAATCTCTGTTTCGGGCAATAAAACAATACTGTCTAATCCTAAAAAACTTAAAAATACATCTGCTGATTTTCCGACAAAAAACTCCTTTTCTATGCCGAAAACAGAAAACAACAAACCCTGTGCCGTTTTTATCAGCAAGTTTTTGTCAAAATTTAGGTAAATTATAGAATGTTTGTTAAACAATGCTTGCATGTTATTCGGTTATTTTTTGCCGCGACTCGTGTGTTCGCAAAATTATGTCGTTTGTGCCGAAATTTCCTTGTCAAAAACACTGAAGGAATTTACTCAAATTCGACAATAAACTTACAAAGGACAAATTTACAGTTTTTTTTAACTTGCAAGACAATTTGCCGGAAAATTATCTATTAAAATATGTTAATTATTATTTATTCGTGCAACTTTTCAATTTCCTGTAAATCTTTGTATCGAATTTGAAAAACAGCCATGATGCAGCACATTTTACCGCAACGATACAGTGCCGAAACTTTGCTTGTCGCCTTAAAAAACAGCGACCGTTCTGCACAGAAGCACCTTTATGAGAGTTATGCAAAAGCAATGTACAACGTTGCTTTGCGCATAACGGGTGATGCGGACGATGCCAAAGATGTTTTGCAAGAGAGTTTTGTGCGCGTTTTTGCGGGGATTGACAAATTTTCGCAGCCTGAAAAAATGCCCGGTTGGATTAAAAAAATAACCGTCAATACTGCCCTCAACTTGCTTGCAAAGCAAAAAAGGAAACTCAAATTTCAAGACGAACTGAAAGAAGAGTATTACGGCACAGAAGAAAATTTTGAGGAAGAGCATTTACTCAAAATTGAAGCCGTCAAAAAAGCGGTTAATAAACTGCCTGACGGTTTTCGCATAATCTTCTCGCTTTATGTTTTTGAAGGCTACGACCATGCCGAAATTGCTGAAATTCTCGGCATCTCGGAATCAACGTCAAAATCACAGCTTTTGCGCGCAAGACAAAAAATCTACGCGCTTTTGCCTAAAAATTAACAACTATTTTCAACAGCTTAATTTTTGTAAAATGAGCAAAAAAATAAAAATCGTGGATTTTATCCAAAAAAATCGTGAGGCATTCGACGAGGAGCTTCCGAAAGAACTTTCTTGGGACTTTTTTGAAAACAATCACCTCGAAGTTTTGCGAAAAACACCGAAAACTATTTCTGTGCGCTTTTTCCTTGCCGCAGCCGCCTCCGTTGTGCTTTTTATTGTTTCCGGAATTGTTTACCATTTTTACGCATTGGAAGAATTGCATCAAAAATTGGCACAAAAGGAAGTTTTGACAACACAAACTGCTTTAAGTGAGGAGTTTGTGCAGGCAGAACAATATTACACGCAACAAATCAGCCTTAAAAGCAAAGAATTGAAAAAAAAGGGCGGAAAAGGCAAATTTGCCGATACCGAAGAAGAAATTCTTTTTTTAGAAAAGGAATACAAAATGTTGCAAAATGACCTCAAAAGCGGGGTTAATCCCAAAGTTATTGCCGAAGCGATGCTCGAAAATCTCAAAATTCGCAATGAAATTCTTGTCAGGCAAATTGAAACACTTGAAAACATTCACAAAACATTGAACAACGATGAAAATACCTCTGAAAAAAATTCGCAGGGGATTTGACTTCTGCGTTTTGCCCTTAATTTTACTCACTTTTTCTCTCAATATTTTTTTACCATTTCACTTTTTCATAACGATTATGGCAGCTTTATTAACTTTTGCCGGTTTTGCAATGTTTTTGTTGCACGGTAACGAACGTTCTTCCGAAAGGAAACAGCACACAAAAAGAATATTTACAATCCTTTTTCTTACATTTGCCCTTTTTTCGGGCAGCGATGTTTTTGCTTTTCGAACGGAAAAAAGTAAAAAAATTGAAGGAAAATTCGATACAAGTCCCGAAGATTGGTGCGTCGTTAAAAATAAATTCGGCGAAGTACGCATTGTGCCGTCTGAAAACAACACGCTTTATTATGAGGTGAATGTTCGTATCAGCGCAAGAAATGACAAAAAGGCACAAGAAATGCTCGACGGAATTGGTGTTTCGGCGCAAAAAGAAGGCAAATATGTGCGTTTGACCACCGAATTTTCCGGCGTAGATTGCAATTCTTGCGAAATAGAAGTCAATTATTTGATTAAAATGCCGCTCAAATTGAATTTAGATTTGCAAAATAAATTCGGCAACGCGGACATATCACCCGTACAAGGGAAAGCAATTTTAGACGTAAAGCACGGACGACTCTACCTTGCCAAATTGTCAGACAAGCATGAAAACCTCGTCAACAGCGAATTCGGAAGCGTCGACGCAGACGACATCGGCACGACAAGCCTAACTTTGCGACACGGAAACGCGAAAATTAATCGCGCATCGAAAAGTGACTTTATCATTCAGCACAGCAATTTAAAAGGCGGCAATTTTTCGGATATGAAAATAGATGCCAAACATTCAAATTTATCTTGCAAAAGTGCGGAAAATATTGCAGGGACGCTTTCTCACAGCGTTTTGTCTGCGGTCTTGTTGCTCAAATCTGCTAAAATTACCGCGAAACACAGTTCGATAGATTTTGACGAAATCCACAAAAATTTTGAAAATATTTCCGTAGAAACCTCTTTCGGCAATGTTTCCTTGATTTTCCAAACCGGCACGGCTTATCAATATAAACTTGCTTCAGAGTTCGGAAATATCAAAATGAATGCTTTGAACAATGAAAAAAACATTCATATCGTTCAAAATAACAGTACCGAATACGGCGGAAAAGTCAACGGCGGCGGAAAAGCAAATGTTCAAATAAGCTCCCGACACGGCAATATTTCGGTCAATTGATTTCTTTTCTTTTCTAATTGCATTAAACCTATAAGGTTTTTAAAACCTTATAGGTTTAATCTTTAATTTTTGCTAATTCCTTATTGCAAAATTTTTCAAAAAAAAAGCGGATAAAAAATTAAAAAAATTATGAAATTCCGATTCATAAAACTATCTTTGCAAAACCTGCAGCATATTTTTTTTCTGTCAAAAAAACAGTTTAAAAATGCAATTTTTGTGCAAATTTGTCGGAAATTATCATTTAGTAAATATTAATTTTGTCAAAATTGCACATAAAAAAAAATAGTCATAAGTTTGCGGCAGAATCAGCAACGGCAATGAATACTTACAACATCAAAGAAGAAAACGGTTTTCGTTACATTGAATCGGGAGAGGGACACCCGCTAATTTTTTTGCATGGTCTTTTTGGCTCTTTGAGCAATTGGTCATACATCGTTGAGGCATTTTCTTCCCGTTACAAGGTGCTTGTTCCCTTGTTGCCGATTTACGATTTGAACTACAAAGAGGCGGATTTGGAGGGCTTGACAGAGTTTTTGGAGAATTTTGTCTTATGGAAAGGTTTTCGCAAATTTACACTCATCGGCAATTCGCTCGGCGGACATATTGCCTTAATTTATACACTTCGAAATCGCGAAAAAGTTGCGCGCTTGCTGCTCACGGGCAGTTCCGGTTTGTACGAAAACGGCATGGGCGGCTCTTATCCGAAACGCGGTGATTATGAATTTATCAGCGAAAGGGTTGCTTATACATTTTTTGACCCGAAAATAGCTTCAAAAGAATTAATTGACGAAGTTTTTGAAATTACACGCAATAACGCGCAGTGTTTGCGTATGATAAAAATTGCACGCTCTGCTCAAAAACACAACATGGCAGATGTTATTCCGAGCATTAAAATTCCTGTTTTGCTTGTTTGGGGCTTAAATGACACAATTACGCCGCCGATTGTAGCGCATGAATTTAACAGACTTTTGCAAAATTCGGAATTGCATTTTATTGATAAATGTTGTCATGCTCCGATGATGGAGCACCCTGATTTATTCAATCAACTTTTGTCAGATTTTCTTGAAAAACATACACGAGAAGTAGAAATTTCATGTTAATTTTGCCCTCAGTTAAAAAAAACTGCCTTATTTGCAGCCCTAAAACGGCACGAAACTTGTTTGTTGCTGATATATTGGCATTATTTCGTGAAAAACGAAATTATTCAGCCAAAAAAAGACATTAATACAGCCATGGAAACCGAAAACGACGATATTAAAGATTTTTCACACAATGCGCTTGGTTTAATCAATCCTATGATTCCGCCACTTCGGAAGAGTGACACTGTCGGAAGAGCCTTAGGGTGGATGGAAGAATTTCGCCTGCCGCAGTTGCCGCTTGTCGAAAATAAAAGATATTTGGGCATTATTTCCGAAGACGCACTCATTGACCTCGGCGACCCTGATATGCCGATTGGCGAAACTGATGTCGAATTTTCAGATGTTTTTATTTCAGAAAACAAGCATTTTTACGATGTCTTTAAGATGGCAAATGATAATGATTTGCAAATTATTGCCGTTGTAGGTGAAAAGGACAAGGAATTTAAAGGCGTTATCGCCATAAAAGACACGATTGATATTTTTGCCAAAACTTATGCAAGCCAAGTTTCGGGCGGTATTTTAATTTTAACAATGGGGTATTTTGACTACAGTTTGTCGCAAATCAGTCGTCTTGTTGAAGAAAACGATGCAAAAATAGTCAGCAGTTTTATCGAAACAGACGCGAGTGACCCGTCAAAAATTCGACTTACTTTGAAAATTAATAAAGAAGACCTATCGCGCATAATCGCAACTTTGGAGAGATTTAACTATAATGTTGCGGCTGCTTATCACGACGAACCCGATGCCGACCGAGGTTTAGACCGCATTAACTTGTTGATGAAATACTTAAATATGTAAATTTGAGGTTCATTTTCATACTTTTTCAATATATTTTTTTGTTTTCTTGCCAAAATATGTAGCTTTGCCGCCGTAAATTTTTTATGATATGCAAAAACCTACATTGCCGAAAGGCACACGCGATTTTTCGGCAGAACAAATAGCTAAGAGAACCTACATTTTTGACACAATAAAGTCAGTTTTTGTCAAATACGGCTTTCAGCCCTTGGAAACGCCTTCTTTTGAGCGTCTTTCAACACTCACCGGCAAATACGGCGAGGAAGGTGACCAATTATTGTTCAAAGTGCTTAATTCCGGAAATTTTTTGGAAAAAGCCGATGAATTTCAAAATCATAAAAAATTAGCCTTTCAAATTTGCGAAAAAGGTTTGCGCTATGACCTCACAGTGCCTTTCGCGCGTTACGTTGTCATGCATCAGGGAGAATTGACTTTTCCTTTCAAAAGATACCAAATTCAGCCGGTTTGGAGAGGCGACAGACCTCAAAAAGGGCGTTTTCAAGAGTTTTTTCAATGTGATGCGGATTTGGTCGGCTCAACTTCATTGAGCAATGAGGCAGAGTTGTTGCAAATTTATGATGAAGTTTTTCAAAAATTACATTTGCCCGTTGTTATTAAATTCAGCTCCCGAAAAATTTTGCAGGGCTTAGCTGATGCAGCAGGATATTCGGAAAAAATGATGAGCATCACCGTCGCGATTGATAAAATTGATAAAATCGGGTGGGACGGCGTGCTAAAAGAACTAAAAGAACGCGGCATAGAAGAAAACGGAATCAATAAAATTAGGGAATTTTTGGACATTGCCGAAAATTTTAATGCCGATAAACTTGCCTTTTTTATGGAAAATTCGGAAGACGGAAAAAAAGGCATTGAAGAAATTAACACTATGTTAAATTTTCTCAACAAAATCCCTTTTCACAATCCTTTGAAAGTGGATTTGTCTTTAGCGCGCGGATTGAGTTATTACACCGGTTTCATTTGTGAAGTCAAAGCAACGGGCGCGGAAATGGGCAGCATCGGCGGGGGCGGACGGTATGACGATTTGACAGGAATGTTTGGATTAAAAAATCTTTCCGGAGTTGGAATTTCTTTCGGCGCAGAGCGTATTTTTGAAGTTATGGAGGCGTTGCAACTTTTTCCCGAAAATACTTTCAAAGGTACACAAGTTCTTTTTGCTTGTTTTGATGCCGAAGGTATCGAATGGGCAATGCCGTATGTGCGGGCGGTGCGTAATGCAGGTTTTCGGGCGGAGCTTTATCCCGATGCAGTAAAAATTAAAAAGCAGTTTGAATATGCGGACAAAAAGAAAATTCCGTTCGTAGTTGTTATCGGCAGTGACGAAATGGCACAAAATTGCGTTGTCCTCAAAAATATGCTCACAGGCGAACAAATTTCTTGTCCGCCGGAGCATATTGCAGATAAAATTGGCTAAAAAAACGCAACTATTAAGGCTTGCAAAATTTTGTAACACAGGCTATCAGCTTGCGACATTAACTTTTAAAACAATCAGTTACAAAAAAAAAACCTATAAAGTCATACCGAC
>JBPOJO010000793.1:0-7753 GCA_052033485.1 Bacteroidota bacterium
TTTTGCGCAGTGCCGTTGTGCGATGAAATATTGAGCAATAATTGTCTGAAATTTTTACTCATAAATTTTCTGCCCTCATTGCCGCCGAATTGGTCTTGATAACCGTCAGAAAAGATATATACCCAAAAGGGTGCATTCACACGAATTTCATGTAGTTTGAAAATGCGTTGCTGTTCCCTTTGTTCGCCCCCTATTCCCATACTGTCGGCTTTTATGACTTCAATATTGCCGTTTTTTACATAGACAAGCGGATTGTGCGCACCTGCGTAAAAAAGTTTTTTCTCCGATTTATGATAGGCGCATACCGCGATATCCATGCCGTCCCGACTGCTGTTTTCCTTTTGTTTGAGCGTTGTACGAACTTCGAGATGTAAGGCGTTGAGTATTAAATCGGGGCGAACGATATTTTTAGAAAGAATGATTTCTTTTAACATTTCCGACCCCAACAAAGACATAAATGCCCCCGGCACACCGTGCCCCGTGCAATCCGCAGCCGCCCAAATCAACCAATCGTCGAGCTCTTCCAACCAATAAAAATCGCCCGAAACAATATCGCGAGGACGGAAGAGAATAAAATGATTGCCCAAAATTTTTGCTTTTTCGCAACTCGGAAGAACCGCACTTTGTATTCGTTTCGCATAATTGATGCTCGCCGTTATGTCTTTGTGCTGCTCCTCAACTTTGGCAAGCGTTGCGGAAAGTTCATCGGTTTGTTCTGAAATTTTAACGTTTGCATCGCGTAAATCTTCCGCTTGTGCCTCAATTTCTTCTTTTTGCTGTTCAAGTTCGACATTTTTTTGCTTTATTTCTGCCGTTCGCTCATCTACTATTTTTTCAAGTCTGATTTTTGCCTCCGTTAATCGCCGTGAATTAAGTTTAATTAACAGTTGAACGCCTAACCATAAAAGCAAACCATAGCCTAAATAAGCATACATTTCGCGGTACCAAGGCGGTTGAACACTGAACGAAAAACGCGCAGGGGGAGTTTCCCGACCGAAAATATCTTTGGATTTCACCCAAAAAGTATAATTGCCCTCAAAAAGATTGGTAAATTCTTTTTGACTTTCCGGCGACCATTCTGACCAATTTTCATCAAATTCGTCGAGTTTCCAACTGAATAATGCCGCATTTTCGTTAAAAAAACTTAACGATGTAAATTTGAATGCAATGCGATTGAAAAGGTAAGGGAAAACATTTTTTTCTTCCGAATACTTTCCGTAACCTTCATAAAAGATTGAATCCGAACCGATTCGGACAGAAGTAATGAGTGTAGAAAAATTTTCCGGCAATTTTTTCGGGCGACTGTCAAAACGTATTAATCCGTCTTCGCCCGCAATCCAATGCGTAAATTCGTTTTCGTCAAAAACTGCATTGATTTTTTGTTCCAAAAGAGCAAGACTTTTATCGTCTTTAATCCACTTTCCGTCTTTGTTTTTTGAGAAAATTTCTTTGGCAGCCAAAAACCAAATTCGCCCTTGTTTGTCCAAGTGAAGCGATGAACCGCTGTATTTTTTGTCTGAAAAATCAACGCCGAAAGGGTTAAAAACTTCAAATTTTTGACTGTTTTCTTGAAAAGTAAATATCCCTTCACTGTTAATAAACAGCAATTTTTTGTCAAATAAAAATAATTTACATCGCGAAAAATCTTTTAGATTTCCGATGAAAAATTCCGGTTTTGCCGCCGCAAAATTTTCTTTTGTCCAACCTTCTTTCGGCATTCTAATTCGATAAAAACCGCTGTTTGACACTGCTATCCAAAGATTTCCGTCGGGCATTTCTACTATTGAGCGGCAAACTTTTTCCATTGCGGGCATTTCGGCGATGATGTCAAAAGTTTTTCCGTTAAATTTTGCCAACCTAAACCCGTTGTAATGACCGATATAGACCAAGTTTGTGTCCGCTTTACTGCGCGAAATGAGCATTGAAGCGGAATAAAAATCGTCTTGAAATTTAATTTTTCCCTCCTCTAAATAGTGAAAACCATAATTTCCGTTCGCAACAAGCAAATTTTTGCCGAAAGGCAACAAACGCCAAGTTTGCGCGCCCATGTTCTCTATTGCCTCAATTTTATCATTTTTTAACCTCAATAATCCGTTGTTTGTACCGATATAATCGGCATCGGGCATTTTCAAAAAATCATAAACTTGGGACGTGATATTGTGTTTTTTGTTCTTAAAAAGAAACCCCGAAGAAGGCAAAATTTGCGTAATGCCGCAAGAGTTTGCCGCCCAAATATTGTTTTCGGCATCGGTAAAAAGTTCGTTCACGTCCGTACATTCAGCTCCGTTGTCGGGCGTGTATTCCCAAGCAATTTTTCCGTTTTTTCCGAACGCTTTCATGCCGTATCGCAAGGAGCCTAAAACAAAAATTTTCTCTCCCGAAACGGCATCGGTATAACTTGTTCCGCAATATGAGCCGGCAGAATTGAGCCATTCCGCGCCTTCCCAACTAAAAGGGGAGGAAATATTTTTTTCTAAATCGTATTCATAAATTCTGTTTCGGCATAAAAAAAGTATTTTTTTTCCTTCTTTATGTAAAACATTCATAACATTGTCGTCGTATAAATTTTGTAAGGGTCTGAAATCATTATTTTCAAAAATGCTGATAACAAGATTTTCCTCGCTGTCATCAGAAGTTTCAAGCAAAGCAAAGTTCCCGTCGGAAAAAAAATTTTGATAAACGGTGCCTTTTTTTGCCCAATGTCTGACCGATTTTGTTTTCGGATTATAGAGGTAGGTAACTGTTTGAGTTTGAAAAAAAATACCGATATTTTTAATAAAAGCCGCATTAAAAATTGTAACGATAGGCTTTTCGGGGTGTTTGACTGCGTCGCCGAGCGAATGATAGTATCTTTTTCCTTGTTTATCTTTTTTTAACTCTCCGAAATCATTGACGGTACAGACAAAAATATTGTTTTCATCATCTTTGACAAGCACGCGCGGAGTCAGACCTTTCACGGGAATCAGTCGCCATTTTTTTCCGTCAAACTCCAAAACGCCTTCCGAATTGGCAAAATATTTCACCCCAAATTCGTCCTCAGTCGCGCTCCAATTGCGAATATCGGCTTTATATTGTTTGGGCGTGTAAGTTTTGACAAGCGGAATCGCTTTTTGCGCTATAACATTCATTGAAAAAAAAACACCGAGAATGACAAAAAATATTGTCCGGCAGCTTAATAAACATAATTCAAATTGCCCCATAACACAGGTGTTGCTTTTAAAAAATTTTAAATTTAGGAAACAATAGCCCATTCTGATAAAATTTGCATGGTACGAAAATTGCGCGTTGTGGCGATGATTTTTAATTTTTTTTCAAAAAAACTATTATTAAATTTGGTTTTGCCGTAAGATTCGGGACAATAAAAATAAATAACGTCGCTGTTTATTAAAATTTTTTCGTCGCCGAAATCTGCCGAAAGCAGTTTTTCAACAAGTTCCTTTGATGGAATATTTTTCAACAAAGTAAAATAAATTTTTTCTTGTTCGTGCGATTTGTCAAAAGGAATTTTAGAAAAAATTTCTTTTATCCGTTTTTCGGTAAATACTAAAACTGCAACAGAAAAACCCGTTACGCGCTCAATTTCTCGCTCAATTAAGTCGGATAAAATTTGCGTTTCGCGAAAAAGAAGGTCATCAAACACTACATTTCCGCTCTGAATGTAAGTTTGAACATTTGATAATGCCAAGTTTTCGTAAATTTTTTTCAAATCAGGCATTTTAATCATTTTTTGTCCGCTGACATTGATGCCTCTCAAAAGTGAAATGTACATAGAATTTAGGTTTTTTAATAGAAAATTGCTTTGATTTTTCCGATTATTCACCGATTAAAACAAACGCACCCCAATAAAAAGGCTGCGGATATTGCGCCCTGATTTCAGCTTGTGCTTTCAGAAAAGCAGCTCTAATGCCTTTATTTTCAACATAATGCGCATAAAAAGCTGTCATTAACTCTTGTGTTACGCGGTCGTCAACTTTCCACAAAGACATGAGCAAAGATTTCGCGCCCGCCACTTTAAATGCTCGCTGCAAACCATATACCCCCTCGCCCGAACGAACACTGCCGAGTGCCGTTTCGCAAGCACTTAAAACGACCAAATCGGTCTGCTCCAAATTCAAATCCTGCGCTTCAAAAGCCGTCAAAATACCGTCCTCCGCGTTGTCTGAACCCGAAAGAAAATTGCTCACACCCGCTAAAAGTACGCCCGAAAGCAACATCGGATTGAGTTTTGTCTCTTGCGGAATAAAAAATCCGTGCGTCGCTATGTGCAGAATTTTAGGATTTTCTATTTTTTTAAGATTATCCTCTGTCGCCTCCGTCGCAAGGAAAGATTTTGTGCTGAAAGCCTGTTTTTGCAACAAACTGTCTATTTTTTTCACCTCAATTTCCGTCCCGGGTAAATCCGTTAAATCCGTTCCGCGTACCGAACGAAGCCCCCTCGTAGCCGAATCACGCTTTGCAGGCGCAGTTTCCGCAGGCGCGGGCGCGGAATCGGTGAGCAAAAAAGACGGACGACCAAAAAGCGCGGCTAAGCCTGATTTACGTTCGTTTTTTTGGGAAACAGACGCAAATGTTAAAATATCTTTGCTGTTCGTAAGTTGGTGTATTTCAAGTATTTCTTGCAAATATTTCTTCTGTTCGGGAAGATATAAAGTATTGATATTCAGTTGATTAAAAACTCCGTCAGGGGAAAAATATACTTTTTTGATACCCTTTAAATTTTTAAAAATCTTTCCGAAAAAGTTGCCAAAAGAAACCGTATCCAAAACGTGAAAACGAACCGCATTGCGATAAAAATTGATGCCTGCACTTTCTAAATAAGAACCGTTTTCAAGCGGCAAAAAGAGGGGAAACGGGTCATTTTTTCGCAACAAAAGCGCAACATAATAAACGCTGTCATTTAAGCCGTAAAGGGGATATTTCGGAAAATCGGGGGCTTTTAAGCTGTCAGAATTATCCGTAACGAACTTTTTTAAACCGAATTTGCGAACGCGCACAATTTCAATACACATTTCATCATCTTTCAATTTTGCCTGCAAATCTTTCCAAGAAACGGACTTATTTTCGGTCAAATTCGTAAAACTCTCGGAGGCACGCGAAAGATATTTTTCGGTTTCATTCGCGACAAGTTTGATGCTGTCCGCATTGATGCCGCTTTCGCCGCGCTCCTCCTCGTTCATTTGTTCGTAAGTGCTGATTTCTTTTCTTAATTCCGTCCACTGATTAAATTTTTTAATTAAAATTGTGTCAGAACTGTTTAAAATTCTGTTTTTCATTTTTTGAGAGGCTTGCAGAAGAATGGCTTTGGAAAAAAGTTGTCCGTCAAAAAATCGGCTAATCAATTTTTTATCCGATTTTTCGCCCTTTTTTAAAAATTCGGATAGTACAAAAGCGTTAAAATTTTCAAAAATATATTTACAAGTGTTGTTGTAAAAAGCGGTTTTTTCATTTTCGCTCAAAAATGGAAAATTGTTTAAAATTTGCCTTTTTTTCTCGTCAAGAATGCTTGCATACAATTTTGCGGCAGGCTCATTTTTTTGTTGAATTTGATAAAGTTGCGTCAAAGCGAATTTTGAGGCGGTATATTTTTGATGAATTTCGCCCAGCATTTCCTTTCTGATTCGGACTGCATCGTTCAAAATCTGCTCGGATTCGGCATATTTTCCCATATCTCGCAACAATTCACCGTAATCGTGCAGTGCAATTCCGTAGTAATAATGCTTTTCTCCCAAATTATTTTTTATATATGGCAGTGCGTTTTCAAAAGTTTTTTCGGAAACAGAAAATTTTTCAGCCGCCCAATACGAATTTGCCAAACCCTCCAATGCGTGCCCAAGTTCCGCACTTTGATTGCCCGTTTCTACATAAATATCCCTCGCTTTTGCATACAATTCAACCGATTTTGCATAATTTTCATTTCCGAAGTGCATATCGGCGTAATTTTCAAGTGTTGCGGCATATTCTTCGCTTTTTTCACCGACAGTCTGTTTTTGAATATTCAAAGTTTCAATAAAAAGAGGCTCCGCAGCCTGAAAATTGCCCATTTGCACGTATAAATCGCCCAAATTAAACAAACCGATAGCAAGATTGCCGCTGTCTTTATCAACGATAGAGAGTTGAATGTAATTTTTATACATTTTTTCGGCATCTTCAAAATAGCCCATCGCATCGTAGGTTATTGCCAAATTATTGATGGTGCATGCGTATTCTCCGCGATGTTCGTCTTTGATTTCAGACCAAATGGCTAAGGCTGTTTTGTGATATTTGACCGAAAGTGCGGCGACATTTCCTTGATAATAAGGCGAGTAGAAACTTCCCGCGTTGTCTAAGGCATCGGCGTAGGTAACGGATTTTTCGCCGAATTTTTTAGCAATTTTAATATTTTCAAGTAAAAATTTTTCAATTTCTTCTTTATTTCCGCTCACAAAAGAAAAAAAAGTTCCTAAATCATTGCGAATTTCAATGTAATTTTTACTCTCTTTTCCGTATATTTTTTCACACAATTCAACCGCCTTTCGGCAGGGCGGAATCGCTTCGCGATATTGCGAATCTTTGCGCAAAGAGTCGATTTTTTTTTTCAAAAATTCAAATTCTTGAGTTTCTGTTTGATGCTGTGCGAAAGAAAAAAGGGGGAACAGCAAGAAAAAAAAGCAGAGTAAATGGCGCATAGCAAGTAAGTTTTTTTTGTGAATACGGCAAAATTAGTGCCTAAAACGGTTTACTTGAAAAGTAATTGCACGCAGACGAATAAACGTATATTTTCGTAATTTGTTTGTCGTTCCTTTTGTTGAACAAGCGGAGAAATTAATTTTTCTAAAATGTTGAAAAAGAATGTCGAATTTTTTTGAAAAAAAATTACCTTTGCATCGCATTTTTATCACTTAAATTTTTACCAAAATGAAATTTTTTGCATTTTCCTTCGCCTTTTTAGCGGCAGCCCTGCTCTTTTCTTTTGTCATTGTAAATGACACTTTCAAAGTTAAAACTGACTCAAGCACCGTGAAATGGGTCGGAAAAAAAGCCGTCGGGCAACACAACGGCACGTTAAAATTCTCCGCAGGTAACATCGTTTTGAAAAAAAATAAACTCGTAGGCGGTCAATTCAGCGTTGATATGAATTCGCTCATTTGCCTCGACGTTACGGACGCTGATATGAACAAAAAATTGGTCGGACACCTTAAAGCCGATGACTTTTTTGGCGCAGCAAAATATCCTACGGCTGATTTTGTCATCACAAAAGTTGAAGACAAAGGCGAAAACAATTACAAAGTAACCGGAGACATGACCATAAAAGGCGTTAAAAAACCGGTTTCTTTTGATGCACAAATACGCGCCGAAGGCAACACCGCAAAAGCTACGGCAACGGTGGTTGTTGACCGCACGCAATTCGGAATTACCTATAAATCAAAAAGCTTTTTCGAATCTATCGGCGACAAATTTATCTACGATGAATTTACCTTAGAGCTCGAAATGGCTTTTGAAAAATAGGTTTTTGCTTACTGTTTAGCGAATGTACCGCGAGCTTCAGCTTGCGAAATGTACCGCGAGCTTTAGCCGGCGAATGTACCGCGAGCTTTAGCTTGCGAATGTACCGCGAGCTTTAGCTTGCGAAATGTACCGCGAGCTTTAGCTTGCGAAATGTACCGCGAGCTTTAGCTTGCGGATGTACCGCGAGCTTTAGCTTGCGAATGTACCGCGAGCTTTAGCTTGCGGATGTACCGCGAGCTTTAGGTTGCGGAGTTGGAGGTAGTTACTG
>JBPOJO010000633.1:0-2660 GCA_052033485.1 Bacteroidota bacterium
ACCGCAGGCGCAGGCGCGCACACGCTCACCTACGCATACACGGACGCAAACGGCTGTTCGGCAAGCACAACGGTAAGCATCACGGTCAATACTTGCGCGGCAGGCACTTGCACTTGGACAGGCGGCGCGGGCACAAGTGATTGGAACACGGCGGCGAATTGGTCATGCGGCGCGGTACCGACTTGCGCATCTGACGTAATTATTCCTGCCGGACCGATAATTATGCCGATTTTCAATTCGGGAACGGCTAATGTTGCCAACATTACCATCGCACCGGGCGCAACATTGCCCGCACTCACGATTTCGGGCGGCACATTTAATGTTTGCGGAAATTGGACAAACAGCGCGACAACAGGGCATTTTGCACACACAAACGGCACGGTTAATTTCATCGGAACTGTTCCGCAAACCATTTCAGGCTTGAATGTATTTGACCACGTAACCGTCAATAACGGCGGAAACGGCGTAACGCTCGGCAGTGCAACACAAATTAAAGGCTTGTTAAATTTGCAAAACGGAAACTTGGTTTCAAACGGCAATTTAACATTGATTTCTACCGCAGCGCAAACCGCCATGGTAGTCAATAACGGTGCTTTTGTGGTTACGGGCGATGCGACGGTGCAAAGGCACATCACGCCTTACGGCATTCGTCCTGTCGGTTTGGGCTATACCTACGTTTCCACGCCGGTAGCAAGCGCGACTGTTTCGGCACAACTCGGCGATGATGTTGCCTTAGTTTTCAATCCGGCTTACAAATTTAATTGTTGGCTCTACCCCGCTCCGTACTCTTCCGCTCCTTTCCCAAACCTTTATTTGTACAACGAAACACTCGTTGCGACGGGCGTTGATGCGGCTTGTATGAGTGAAAATACGGATAAATTTGAAACTGCATGGCAATCGGCTGCGGGCGGAACGCTCTTTTTCCCCGGTTTCGGCTATTGCTTAAACGTTGCGGGCAATACGACTTTGGACGCATCGGGAACGCTCAATAACGGCGTTATCAATGTTGCGGTGAGCAAAACTGACGCAACAGCGGTCAATTCGGGTTGGAACTTGCTCGGCAATCCTTACCCTGCCCCGATTGATTGGGACTTGGTTTACAATGCCAACAGCGGTTTCATCAACGGCGGCATTTCGCGCAGAATTGCAACAGGAACTTACAGCGGAACGTGGGCATACTACCTTGCCAATGTCCCTGCGAGCGGCACAAACGGCGCGACGAATGAAGTGGCAGCGATGCAGGGATTTTTGATGCGAGCAACGGCGAACGGCAACTTGCAGTTCAACAACTCTATGCGCGCAACGTCCTACACGAATCCGAATTTCTTCCGCACGGAGAGCCATTTTGATTTGCTTCGTTTGTCGCTTCACAACGGAACGGCTGCTGACGAAATGACGGTATATTTCGGCGGCAAAACGACTCCGAATTTTGAAAATGAGGGCGACGTAGAAAAAATGCAATTCAATTCCTTGCCCGCGCCGAATCTTTACACGCAAACGGGAAGCAAACCGCTTTCTATCAACGGATTAGGGACATTATCCGAAAGTGTGATTGTTCCTTTGACATTCATTGCAGCAAAAGAGGGCAAACAAACTTTCAAACTTACGCACAAAGACGGTTTTGCGGGCTATACGGTTTATTTGGAAGACACGGAGGCAAAAGCTTTGCATAAAATAGCGGAAAGTGAATATGTTTTCACTTCTGCAAAGGGCAAAAATGAAACTCGTTTCCGTTTGCGTTTTGCACAGGAGGAGAAAAACGATGCCGAAATAAGCATCGGTTTGTACCCGAATCCTGCCGAAAATACGGTTCAGATACAGTTTTCAAAGGCGACCACTGCCAATATCGCGCTTGTAGATGTTTTAGGGCGTGAAATTTTGAGCACGACATCTGAGGGGCAAAGCGTGATGTTGGACATCAAACACTTGCCTGCGGGTATGTATGTTGTTGAAATCAATATGCCCGAAGGAAAACAAAGCCTTAAAATGATAAAAGAATAAGGCTGAATTAACTTCGTAAGTAATTTACACCCTGAGAACAAGCCTTTTAATGAAGTTTGAAAAATTAAAAATTCACTGCTATTTTTAATTTTCAATCCTAAAAAAGGCAAGTTCTTGGGGTGTTTTTTTGGGGGGCTTGTGGTGTTTTAAACCCAAACGCTAAATTTTTTTCAGCCGTTATTTGTGCCTCCACAAACGCCCTTCGTTATGTGGTGTTTTTTTGTCGCTTGCGAAGACAGAAGCAACGGCGAAGTGAAAATCAACGCAGTCGCCTTTGTTTGTCGCAGTTCAAAAAAAAATGTAACTATTTAGCCGGCGTGTACCGCGAGCTTTAGCTTGCGAATTGAAGAAACAAGTTATCCGTTATGTAAGGTCGCAAGCTAAAGCTCGCGCTACATTCCGGCAAGTCGCAAGCTAAAGCTCGCGCTGCATTCCGGCAAGTCGCAAGCTAAAGCTCGCGGTACATTCCGGCAAGTCGCAAGCTAAAGCTCGCGCTACATTCCGGCAAATCGCAAGCTAAAGCTCGCGGTACATTCCGGCACAATGTCCTTGCTCGCTCCAAGCTGTTCTTCAACAAAGGTCTGTAAATTATTTTTTTCTTCTGCGATACAAACATTTTTGAATCAGCAGGTTTCGTGTTGCTCGGGGGCGATGGTGTT
>JBPOJO010000581.1:0-2276 GCA_052033485.1 Bacteroidota bacterium
TATCCCAAGCCATTATGACTAACAGGTATATCAATACCAGTTTCATAACGGATAATTAAACGTAAGGCAGAAAAAATATCTTGTTCCGAGATATTACCATCAAACTCTGGTTTAGCATTGTCATTAAAAGAAGCACCAGTAGCTTTCGCATAGGTCTGTATTTGTTCTTTACCTTTTTGAAGTCGCTTCTGTACTTTGTCTATAATAGGAACAATGCTTTCTCTAAACTCTTTTTTGTTTGTTCGCTTCGCTTCTTCGCTTTCTTTGTGGTCTAAAAAATAATTCATAACATCTCGAAGCAAAGTATTTTTGCCTGAAAACATATCACGTTCTACATCACGAATTGCATTTAAAAATTGAAAATCAAACTTTTGTAATGATTCGCTATCAGCTTGATTTTGATTTTCCCTTTTACCACCCCAAATGCGATATACATAGTTCCGTAAAAAATCGTGTTCAATTATTTTCCATATTGTTTTGGTATCTGTTGCATTTAGTACTGCTTTTTTATACTTTTCTTCCTCTTTTGTGGGCAAAAAAAATTCATACGTTATTATAGCCTCATATCCAGTGTCTAACTTCGTCAGCCAATTACTTACCGTTACAAGGTCGTCATTTTCGGGATTAGTAGTGTCATGCTTTCCCTTTATAGTTACTTCAATGATAACATTTGGTGAATTTTGCTGTAATTCACTTAAATCCATTCCCGAATTTTTATGAAAATCGTCAATTGAGAGTCGCTTAGAACTTTGAACATCTAATACTAAGGCTAAGGCTCTTAAAAGGTTTGTCTTACCTGCGTTATTATGACCAATAATAACATTTACTCCTTCGGTAAATTCAACTTCTTTCGTTTTGAAGTTGCGAAAATTCGTAATTTTAATTTTTGAAATGTGCATTTTCTTTTTTTTGCAAAAATAGGAATTTATTTCCAGAAAATAAAATGAACCCTCTCTTTTCAAATATGCTGTAAAATCAGGTTTTATCTTTTAAAACAATCAAGTGCTGATTACCGATAATTAAATAACAATTAAAAAATAAAACAGACAAGTTCAATATAAAAATTGTAAACATGATAATTGTAATTTAACACGATTTTCTACAAATTGACCACTTTTGCAAATCATACTTGCCGAATATGTTTTGCAGATTAGGGCAGCAAAAAAGAACAAATCCTTTCTTTTTTGCTGCCCTTTTTTAATCTGTTGGGATTGTGTTTTAATTGTGTTGCCATTCAAAAAAAATGCGTTGCTATTGTGTTGCGATAGGGTTTTGATTGAAACTTAAACAGAAAAAAAACAAAGACTTTGCGCAAATCGCTTTTTTGAATATCTTTGCAACCAAACTAAACGATAAATTCTTTTTTCCATGTCGAAAGCACGCATTGAGCAATATTACAGAGAAGTTGAAAACGCTGTTCTTATAGGCGGGAGTGCGAAAGAATCTACTTTGCGCCGTTATTTTGCCAATTTGGTAGATTTTTATGCAAAAGTAAAAAAATTAACGCTTGTTGATGAGAAAATTTATATCAATGCGGACAGACAAAATAAATATCCCGACGGTACGCTGCAATTAAAAGGAAAAAATATCGGACACTGGGAAAGTAAAGATACAAGCGATAATTTAGAAAAAGAAATTCTTAAAAAGTTTGAAATTGGCTATCCGCAATACAATATTTTATTTGAAAATTCGGAAACTGCTATTCTGTATCAAGCAAACAATGCTTTCGGGCAAGGGAAAAAAGTCTTAGAAGCTAATATGAAAAATTGGCGAGAATTAGATGCCATTCTTTTGGCTTTTGTCAATTATGAAACAGAGGATATTCTAAAATTTAAAACTGCCTTAGAACAATTTACGAACTCCATACCTTCAATTTCCGTGCTTTTGAAGGCAATTATTGCCATTTCGGTCGGTGAAAAAACCATTCAAGATTTTGATACTGCCGCACAATTAAAAATATCGGAGGCAAAAATTAGCCCCGATTTTATCAAAAAAAGGAATGATTTTTGGCAAAGTTGCAAAAAAACACTTAATCCCAAAAGTACTTTGCATGACATTGATGAAATGATTATTCAGCATATTCTAACAGAAAGTATTTTTAACACGGTTTTTGGACAAGCGCAATTTCATAAAGAAAATAACATTTCTTATCAAGTCAGTTTGATGATAGATTGCTTTTTTAACAAAGATTTAAGAAGTAATACGACGGACGAATTAGACAAATATTATGAAATTATCCTTGCCGAAGCGCAAACTTTAAAGCAACACCAAGAAAA
>JBPOJO010000418.1:0-2152 GCA_052033485.1 Bacteroidota bacterium
TACACAAATCAAATTTTTGAATAACTTTGCAAAAAAACTGCACAAAAAATACTTTTTTCCATGTCGAAAGCACGAATTGAACAGTATTACAGAGAAACTGAAAACGCCGTTCTTGTCGGCGGAAGCACAAAAGAATCTACCCTGCGCCGTTATTTTGCCAATTTAGTAGATTTTTATGCAAAAATAAAAAAATTAACCCTTGTTGATGAAAAAATTTATATCAATGCGGACAGGCAAAATAAATATCCCGACGGCTCACTGCAATTAAAAGGTAAAAATATCGGGCATTGGGAAAGCAAAGATGCAAATGATAACTTGGAAAAAGAAATTCTTAAAAAATTTGAAATCGGCTATCCGCAATACAATATTTTATTTGAAAATTCGGAAACCGCCGTGCTGTACCAAGCCAATAATCCCTTTGGGCAGGGAAAAAAAGTCATGGAAGCCAACATGAAAAATTGGCGCGAATTAGATGCCATTCTTTTGGCTTTTGTTAATTATGAAACAGATGACATTCAAAAATTTAAAAACGCCTTAGAACAATTTACAAACTCAATCCCTTCTGTTTCAACACTTTTAAAAGCTATTATTGCTGTTTCGGTCGGCGAAAAAAACATTCAAGACTTCGATACTGCCGCTCAATTAAAAATTGCAGAAGCTAAAATCAGCCCTGATTTTATCAAAAAAAGAAACGATTTTTGGCAAAGTTGTAAAAAAACGCTTAATCCGAAATGTACTTTGAACGACATTGACGAAATGATTATTCAGCATATTCTTACGGAAAGTATTTTTAACACTATTTTTGGACAAGCGCAATTTCATCAAGAAAATAACATTTCTTATCAAGTCAGTTTAATGATAGATTGTTTTTTTAACAAAGATTTAAGAAGTAATACGACGGACGAATTGGACAAATATTACGAAATTATCCTTGCAGAGGCGCAAACTTTGAAGCAACATCAAGAAAAACAGCGTTTTTTGAAATTGATTTACGAAGAATTTTATAAGGCTTACAATCCGCAAGGCGCAGACCGTTTGGGCATTGTTTACACGCCTTTTGAAATTATACAATTTATGTTAAAAGCTACGGATTATTTTCTTGACAAGCATTTTGACCACACTTTGAACGATAAAGATGTTAAAATTCTCGACCCCTGCACCGGAACGGGCACGTTTATTTGTGATTTAATTGACTATTTGGGTTTGCAAAACTTGGAATATAAGTACAAAAATGACATTTATGCCAACGAAGTAAGTATTTTGCCTTATTATATCGCTAATTTGAACATTGAGCACACATTTAAGGAAAAAATGGGCAAAAGTAAAGCCTTCGAAAATATTGCTTTTATTGATACTTTGGACAATTTAGACGGCATGTGTTCGGGGCATTTGGGCGAAAAAGCATCATCGTTTTACGCAGGGCAGTCAGAACTTTTCGGCAATATCAGCGAGGAAAATGCGCGCAGATTAGAGCAGCAAAATAAAGAAAAAATCACGGTTATTATCGGCAATCCGCCCTATAATGCAAACCAACAAAATGAAAATGACAACAACAAAAATCGCGCTTATCCCGTGATAGACAGGCGAGTAAAAGCGACTTACATAGCGGCAAGTTCGGCGCAAAAAACCAAGCTCTACGATATGTACGCGCGGTTTTTTCGTTGGGCATCGGACAGAATCTCCGAAAACGGTTTAGTTGCTTTTGTTACGAATCGGAGCTATTTGGACAGTCGTTCGTTTGACGGTTTTCGCAAAGAAGCGGCAAAAGAATTTCAGGAAATATGGATTTTGGACACGAAAAGCGACGTGAGGGCAAATCCAAAAATTGCGGGTACAACGCACAATGTTTTTGGGATTCAGGCAGGCGTATGTATTGCTTTTTTTATCAAAAATGCGGAGCGAAAGGAGCAAAAATGTAAAATTATGTATTTTAGTTTGGAAGACGAAATGCGCAAAGAGGAAAAATTGCGTTTTTTGGCTTCAAGAACGATAAAAGATGTGCCTTTTGAACGCATTCGTCCCGACAAAAGCGGTAATTGGTTAAATTTAACCGACAATGATTTTGAAGATTTAGTGCCGCTTTGCTCAAAAGATGTTAAAAACGGCAAAGGCGGAAACGCAATTTTTGAACTTTTTTCGCTTGGAGTGGTAA
>JBPOJO010000751.1:0-1510 GCA_052033485.1 Bacteroidota bacterium
GCAGACGAAAAGGAATTTTGCGAAGAAAGGCAAAGACCGGTCGGCTGCGGAATTATTGCCGTGAGCGAATCCGATAATGCCTATTTTATCAGTTCGGGTAATAAAATTTTTTCGACCAAAGAACCGATTTTGCGTCAAAAAATCGAAAAAGTAAACTCGCTTTCGGAAGAAGAATTGAAAGCACTTTACAAAGAACTTCGACGAATGTTGCGAACGGATACCGTAGGCGGCGGAAACGTCGGTTTTGTCGACTTGGCAAGAAAATCGGAAAATAAACTTGCCGTTGATTTTTTTGAAACCGAAGAAAACGATAAAGTTTTTTTTGTGCTCGGAATCACGATTTACAAAAATATTTTTGAAAAGGGAACTGCCGAATAGGAATTTTATTTTTTTTCAAAAAATTGCCTTTTTCTTTTGTTTTTTTTAAATTGCGACAATTTTAGATGCAGCAAAAGAGATATTATTATGCTTGAAAAATTAATGCGTTTTTTTGATTTTAATTCCATCGTAGGGCGAATCAGATTGATTTTTTTCGCTTTTGCGCTGATTCTCGGCGGTTCTTGCATTTTTTTTGTGAGCAATATTTATTCTGTTTTTAATCGCAGTGCAAAATTGCAAAGTGAAATTCGCTCCCTCGAATACACAAGCAACCAACTCACCGCATCGCTCAATTCTGCCTTTTCAAGCATCAACCTTTTTGTTATTTATCCGCATGAAATCCACCGAAACAAAACAATCGAAACCTATCGCACCGAAACGCTGCCGCTGCTCGAAGCCCTGAAAAATATTTCCGAAGACGAAGATTTAGACCCGCATGTCAAAACGCAAATCAATGAAATTGAAGATTATTTTGACAAAATTAATGACGTTTTCACCAATCAAATCAACACCCTTGACCGCGTAAGCCTCAAAAACGCGCTCAGTTCCGTTTTGCTCTACAATATCAACATGATTAACAAAAGGGCAAAAAACTTGGCACTCACGCACCGGCAAAAAGAAGAGTACGAACTGAAAAAGTTGGAAGAAAAACTCAACGGTTTAGGACGAACGGTCGGCATTTTTTTCCTTATTTCCTGCGCGTTGCTTGTTGCGGGCGCACATAATTCGATTCAAACCGTCAATCGCTCGCTCAATACTGTCCGAAAATATTCACAGGAAATCAAACAAGGCAATATTCCCGATATTGTTGTCGCTTCAAATGACGAATTTAACTCGTTTTTGAAAGATATTGAGGTGCTTTCCGGCAATTTATCTGATATGTGCGAATTTATGCAGAGCATTTCTAATGATAATTTTGACGCAAAAATTCAAGGTTTTGATAAAAATTCGCAAGTCGGTGAGGCTTTACATTTATTGAAAGATAAGTTGATTGAGGCAAAAATCGGCGAAAAAAGGCGCGAATGGGAAAATAAAGGCATTAATTTACTTTCAAAAACTATTCGCGAACACCCGAACAATATTCAAAGCCTTTGCGACAGACTCCTCGAAGATTTGGTCGCTTATGCAGGTT
>JBPOJO010000592.1:0-2542 GCA_052033485.1 Bacteroidota bacterium
AACCTGCATAAGCGACCAAATCTTCGAGGAGTCTGTCGCAAAGGCTTTGAATATTGTTCGGGTGTTCGCGAATAGTTTTTGAAAGTAAATTAATGCCTTTATTTTCCCATTCGCGCCTTTTTTCGCCAATTTTTGCCTCAATTAACTTATCTTTTAATAAATGCAGTGATTCTCCGACTTGCGAATTTTTATCAAAGCCTTGAATTTTTGCATCAAAATTGTCATTTGAAATGCGCTGCATGAAGTCGCACATATCGGATAAATTGCCGGAAAGCACCTCAATATCTTTCAAAAAAGAGTTAAATTCATCATTTGAAGCAACAACAATATCGGGAATATTGCCTTGTTTGATTTCGAGAGAATATTTTCGGACAGAATTTAGGGAGCGATTGACGGTTTGAATGGAATTATACGCCCCTGCGACAAGCAAAGCACAGGAAACAAGGAAAAAAATTCCGACCGTTTGCCCCAAACCATTGAGTTTTTCTTCCAACTTTTTTAATTCGTATTCTTCTTTTTGCCGATGCGTGAGTGCCAAATTTTTTGCTCTTTTGTTAATCATGTTGATATTGTAGAGCAAAACTGAACTGAGAGCGTTTTTGAGGCTGACGCGGTCGAGCGTGTTGATTTGATTGGTGAAAACGTCGTTTATTTTGTCAAAATAATCTTCAATTTCATTGATTTGCGTTTTAACATGCGGGTCTAAATCTTCTTCTTCGGAAATATTTTTCAGCGATTCGAGCAAGGGCAAAGTTTCGTTGCGATAGGTTTCAATCGTTTTATTTCGGTGAATTTCATGCGGATAAATAACAAAGAGATTAATGCTTGAAAAGGCGGAGTTGAGCGATGCCGTGAGTTGATTGCTGATGTATTCGAGCGAGCGAATTTCGCTTTGCAATTTAGCACTTCTGTTAAAAACAGTATAAATATTGCTCACGAAAAAAATACACGCACCGCCGAGAATCACTGCAAAAGCGAAAAAAATCAATCTGATTCGCCCTACAATAGAATTAAAGTCAAAAAAACGCATTAATTTTTCAAGCATAATAATTTCTTTTGCTGCCTCTGAAATTGTTGCAATTTAATAAAAAACAAAAGAAAAAGGCAATTTTTCTAAAAAAAATAAATGAATTATTCGGTATTTCCTTTTTCAAAAATATTTTTGAAAATTGTGATTCCGAGCACGAAAAACAGTTTATCACTTTCTTCGGTTTCAAAAAAATCAACGGCGAGTTTATTTTCAGACTTTCTTGCTAAGTCGACAAAGCCGACGTTTCCACCGCCGACGGTGTCTGTTCGCAACATTCTTCGAAGTTCTTTGTAAAGCGATTTTAATTCTTCTTCGGAAAGCGAATTAACCTTTTCGATTTTTTGGCGCAAAATCGGCTCTTTATTCGCAAAAATTTTATTACCCGAACTGATAAAATAGGAATTATCCGTTTCGCTCACGGCAATAATTCCGCAGCCGACCGGTCTTTGCCTTTCTTCGCAAAATTCCTTTTCGTCTGCATAGTGGTGGATATTTTGGGCAAGTTCGATAACAATACCGAAAACCCGTTTGCTTAGCATCGGGTCAGAGATAGAGTTTCGGATAGTTAAGCCGGCAATCGTCAAGACATCTTGCGACATCACGCCGCGAATGGCTAATTTGACTCTGTTCGGCTCAAGTTCATCTTTGATGAATCGGTAAATTTTGAAATCATCTTGCATAAAGAAAATTTGCGAATCGCTAAAAAATTTTTCAAAGACATTTAAATGCTACAATCGTAATATCATCGCGTTGTTTTTCGTCTTGTTTGTGCTTTTGAAATTCAAGTTCAAGAATTTCTTTTTGCGTTTCGAGCGGCAAACCGGCAATTCGCAGGAGGTGCGGCTCTAAACTTCCGAATTTTTTATTTGTGCGGTCATTTTGGTCAGAAAAACCGTCGGTAGTCAGAAAAACAACGTCGTCGCTTTTTACCCAAATTTCATTTTTTTCAAAAGTTTTATTGGAGTTTCCGGCGCGCCCTCCGATGGTCTTCTTACTGCCCCTAAACATACGGAAAAAATCTTGATTTACCAAAATTAAAGGGCGTTTTGCACCCGCAAAAGTAATTTTATTTTCAGAATGTTCGTTTTTACGCTCAATTCGGCACAAAATAATATCAAGTCCGTCATCATTTCCGGTTTGTTCTTGTCGCAAAATCGTTCGGATACGCAAATCTAACTCACGCAAAATCTCATCCGGTTCGTAAATTCTGTCAAAAATAATTATTTGTTCCAAAAGTCTTTCCGCAATCAAAGACATGAACGCACCCGGAACGCCGTGTCCGGTGCAATCACCGACGGCAATAAAAGTTCTGTCGCGAACTTTTTGCAGCCAATAAAAATCGCCCGAAACGACATCTTTGGGCTTAAAAATAACAAAATGCTCGGAAAAAATCGGTGTAAAATGCTCTTTCGGCGGCAAAAAGGCTTGCTGAATTGTTTTTGCATAGCGCAAGCTGTCCATGATTCGGCGATTGTTTTGCTCAATTTTTTCATTTGCTTCCGTCAGTTCTTG
>JBPOJO010000191.1:0-5550 GCA_052033485.1 Bacteroidota bacterium
CAAGTTTTTTTGAAAAAAATATGCTTTTTTCTCGGCTGAAAAGGCATTTCAAAAAAATGCGTTTTTTTGTCGGAAATTTTTTTTGCAGGTTTATTATCCGCAAACAATTTCACCCTGTAACCTTATTTTAGCAAAATTGTTTGCGAACCGAACCCTCACAAAAAAAAACTATTCCGCTTCATCGGTTTTCGATTTTCCGCCTAACTTTCTTTCTACCATTCCCGTGATGTCAAAGTTGAAATATTTTTTTAAGCCGCCTACTAAGAGCGCGGAAAAGAAAAACTCATCTATATTGCCCACAAAAGGGATATTATCGGGTATTTCGATAAATCCGCCGCTTAAATTGAGCAAATAAAGAACGCTGAACAACACGATAAGACTGCCTTTTAACTTGTCCATGCCAATTTTATTAGTGGAAATTTATTACAAAAAACCTAATTTTTGCCTGACAAGAACCATTTTTTGCTCCGCAATCGCCCTTGCTTTGCTTTCTCCTTCCGTGAGGCGCGAAAAAAGTTCGGGCAGGTGCGTCATATAGAAATCAAAAGTTCTTCTCTCTTCGGCATATTTTTCCAAAATTAAGCCTAAAAGTTCGTTTTTTGCGTGCCCGTAGCCGAAGTTTCCGGCAAGGTATTTTTCGCGCAAAGTTTGTGTCTGTCCCTGCTCGGCGACAAGTGAAAAAAGTTTAAAAACAATGCAAGTGTCCGGGTTTTTAGGCTCTTCCAAAGGAGTGCTGTCAGTTTTGACGGACATAATTTGTTTTTTGAGTTCTTTTTCGGGCAAAAATATATCTATAATGTTGCCGTAAGATTTGCTCATTTTTTCGCCGTCCGTGCCCGGAATTGTTTGAATATCTTCCCCGATAACCGCCTGCGGCTCGGCAAAAGTTTCGCCGTAGCGATTATTGAACGCCGCGCACACATCGCGCGTAATTTCGAGATGTTGTTTTTGGTCTTTACCTACAGGCACAAAATCGGCATCATACAACAAAATATCCGCCGCCATTAAAACCGGATAAGTGAATAAACCCGCATTCACGTCTGACAATTTGTCAGATTTGTCCTTAAATGAATGTGCATTCGCAAGCATCGGAAAAGGCGTGAAACAGCTCAGATACCATGAAAGTTCGCATACTTGCGGAATGAGCGATTGCCGATAAAACGTATTTTTTTTCGTATCAAAGCCAAAAGCAAGCCAAGCAGCCGCAACCGCATTCGTATTTTCTTGTCGAAGAGCAGCATCTTTAATGCTTGTGAGCGAATGTAAATCCGCAATGAAGAAAAAAGATTCATTTTCATTCTTTTCGGATAGGCGAATCGCAGGAATAATCGCACCGAGCAGATTGCCGAGATGCGGTCTGCCGCTGCTTTGAATACCGGTTAAAATTCTTGACATGTTTTTTTCGGCAAAGATAAAGTAAAATTTGAAACGGCAAGTTTTTGTGAAAAAAAATTGTATTTGTTCAGCCTAAATGTACCGAAAATTATCAGTTTGCGCTTGAGAAGGATTAAGGAGCAAGCTGAAAGTTTGCGGATACTTTTTTGAAACCGGTTAAAAAGTTGTAAAAATTGAACAGGCACAACGTTTATACTACAGAAAAACCTTGCAAATTAAAATTTACAAGGTTTTAGAAAAAAGAATAAACGCAATTTAGAATCACTATTTACCGTCTACTTCCGCAGGAATTTTTTCCAAGAAAGATTGATACATACGTTTGTACGATTTCACTTCGGGTGCTAATTTCATCGCTTCAAGGTATGCGTGAATAGCGTTTGAGTACAATTTTTTCTCCTCAAAATATTGCGCTTGAACAACTTTTGTTATCGCCGTGTTGTCTTCGCCGATAGAAGCAAGTTCGAAAGAAATTTTTTCGGAATCTTTTGTGCTGATTCTGTGAATACTTTGCTCGCAAGAAAGTAAATCTTCCAAGTTTTTCACCGCAACAGAGTAAAGCAAATCGGTTTGACCTTTAAATTTGTCCGTTCCGAAGTCAATCACATAGCTATAACCCTCAACATCTTTTTCCAAAAGAACATTTCCGAAAAGGTCTTTAACAATCACACTGAAAACTTCCGGTTTAGAATCTTGACCTTTTACGGCATCGTTTTGCAAGTCAACTGCCCAAGAAATGGCTGCTTTGTCGCCGAAAATTTTTACCGTGCGGGGCAAAAGCAAATTGACAGGACTCATTGCGCAAGTTGAGCGGTCAACCGCACCCGTTTTTGACATGTGTTTGTGACGGTTTTCGTCAATATTCACATCTTCTTTGGTCAATTCGTCTGCGACATAAGCCAAATATTTGCTTGCCAAACCTTCGCTTTTGCCGGAGAGTGTTTGCGTTAATTCTTCCACTTTGTAAGTGCCTTTTTTGCGCAATTCAAGGGTTTTTCCGTTATTGTGTCGCAATCCGAGATAACCGTCTTCTTCCATCAGGATAACTCCCGTTTTGATGGTTGAACCGATTTTAAGAGCGGCACCGTTTTGAATACTGTTTTTGCCTTTTGAAGCCAAAACTTTGAAGGCGTAGTCCTGTGCGTGAGCGTAGCCCGAAACAAAAAGGACAGATAATAAGGTGATGAAAAAAAGACGTGCTTTCATGATTTTTTTTGTTGCTTTGTAAAAAGAAAAAAAATAGTCAGTTGATTATTAAAGTTAAACGAACTTTCAAAAAAAAAGTTGCACTACTCGCGTTTGAAAATATTAACGGAAACTGCCAAAAAAACTTCCAAGACATCTCCTGCCAAAGCGGTAGTTGCTACAACTAAGCCCATGTCCCAAAAAAGGTTGAAATCGGCAAAGATGAACATAAAAACAAATACGAAAATAAATATCTCCAAAAATTGAACCAATTTTGTTATTGCGTCATACCAAAGCCCTAATTTTTCGTGAAAGTAGATGTAAATGAAAAAAGCGGCATTCAACCAACAAATAATTATCGCAAGCCCGATGCTGAACCAAGACGGAAAGCTGTTAATATAGCTGCGGTCTAAAATCATCGAAACGATGTTCGCATGAATCACGACTCCGTACATATCAGGCGTTGCGCGCCCGACTTGTCGCTCGTTCATCGGCGTATAAAAACGGTCTGCGTCCCACGATTCGGACATATAATCCTCACCCATGTAGCCCATGATGATGATTTTGTCTTTCACCGTTTCGGCGACAAAATTTGTATCGAGCACGTCGGTATACTCCAAAATGGAAAATTTGTCGTAATCCCCTCTGAAATAAATTTTTTCCGTTTCATATTCTCTCAATAAAAATTCTTCCGCAGCTTTTTTATCGTAAAATTCGACCAATTTTGCGGCAAAACAGGGTTCGATTTTGCCGTCTTTGGTGCTTTCCTTCGGCGAAAAAGTGCGGCAGGTTTCAAAAGCTTCCGAGCCTTCGGTTATCAAATTCGCGTGCCCCGTCTTAACGTACTGCAAAAATCGCGGAATTGGGCGTGCCAAAGTATCAAAATAGCTTTTTTTGGTCAAACTGTCCTCTTTAGGCTCTTTAAATTGCGACACCAAAACGACATTTCCCGCGTTTTTAAGCGCGTTTTCGAAAATAGAATCGCCCGCAGGTTTTAAATTTTTGAAAAATCTCGCGTCAATTCCGATAACTTTCGGCTTGAAAGAGCTGAGAATTTCGATTTGTTGCGCCATTTCTGCGCGAGAGAGGTTGGCAAAATTCACCAAAACTACTCGGTCGTCTTGTTTGACACTTTTATTGTCGCGTAACCTCGAAAAATACAAATCGGCAAGGTTAAAATCGCTCACCGTTTGCTCAAAAACATTCAAAAAATCAAGGTTTACCGCCACTACTGCCATCAATCCGAGAAAGGAAAAAATTGCTGCCGTACCCGCAACAGAGAGCCAATGGAAGAGATATTTTTTCATAGCTTTAAAAAAAAGACAGTTTTAGGACGCAATAAAATCAAACTAAAAATACCAAAAGCATCATTTCGTCGCTTTCAGGCTGCTAAATTGTCTTTTTGCAAATATTTATTGCAAAAAAACAACACAAAGGGCGATTTAAGCTAATTTGGATTTTTAAGTGAAAAGCGATAAATTTGCGCAAATAAAGCAAATTTCATTCCAAAATGCAAAAAAGTTTTAAGAAACGCTTTACGCCCGAAGAGTACGCGGAAGGAGTTTTGGCACACGACCGCGTGATGCTTTCGCGCGCAATAACCCTAACGGAAAGCAGGTTATCGAGCGACAGAGAGCTTGCCGACGCAGTTTTGGAGAAAATAATCCCCTTTTCCGGACGTTCTTTTCGTTTGGGATTAACCGGCGTTCCGGGGGTGGGAAAAAGCACTTTTACGGAAAGTTTTGGAAAAAATTTGTTAAACGAAGGCTTCCGCCTTGCCGTACTTGCCGTCGACCCAAGCAGTCAAGTTTCCGGTGGCAGCATTTTGGGCGACAAAACACGAATGGAATGGCTTGCGGCACAAAAAAATGCCTTCATTCGCCCGAGTCCTTCGGGCGATTCGCTCGGAGGCGTAGGCAGGCGTACACATGAGGCTATTTTGCTCTGTGAAGCGGGCGGTTTTGATTTTATTATCGTCGAAACGGTCGGCGTAGGGCAGTCCGAAACCTTGATATCAGAAATGACTGATTTTTTTCTTTTGTTGATGTTAGCCGGTGCGGGCGACGAATTGCAGGGCATCAAACGCGGAATCATGGAACTTGCCGATGCGGTTGTGATAACGAAAGCAGACGGCGACAACGCAGAAAAAGCCCGACAAGCGAAGCAAAGTTATGCAAACGCACTGCACCTTTTCCCGCCGAAAAACTCCATGTGGATACCCGAAACGCACATTTCCTCCGCTTTGACGGATATGGGCATGAGCGACATCTGCGATATGTTGCGACGTTTTGAGCAAACCGTTAAGGCGAATTTATGGTTTGAAAAAAATCGTTCGGAGCAAAATTTACGCAGGCTGCGTCAGCTTATTTTGCAAAGGTTAGAAGAAGATTTTCTAAATCATTCGCTTGTCAAAATTGCTTTTGAAGAAATGAAAAAGAATGTTAAAACAGGGACAATTTCTCCGAACAAAGCTGCGGAAAAATTAATTGATATTTTTAGAAAAAATTAAAAACGGAATAAACATTTGTTCAAAAAATTGTGTTTCATGTCAGAGACACCGATTTTTTCGTTCTCGCAAACGACTGTTATGCAATGATTTAGATTTTTTTTGTGAATACATAAAAAAAGCAACAGATATAAGCATTTTTGTTTTTTTTCTCAAAAAAAAGTAATATTGCGGTATGCAGCAAAGACTTTGGTCTGTGAATCTTAAGCATAGATTTTTGCTTGTGCTTTACGTTATTGTTAATATATTAAAAAAAATATTTATCAAAAAAATATGAAAAACATTTTCACAAAATTCACGGCTCTTTTTACGCATCTCTTGGTTTTAGCGGTCGTTTTGGAAGTTACAGCTCGCTATATCTTCGGAAAATCATCTGCGGCAATTTCGGATATGGAAGTATACGCTTTTTCGGTCGTTATTTTATTCGGCGGCACGGTGGCACTTTTTAAAAATTCGCACGTGAACAT
>JBPOJO010000306.1:0-2866 GCA_052033485.1 Bacteroidota bacterium
ACGGCGGGCAGATTTATTTTCACAATCAAATTTGAACAAATACTTAATTGCTTTTTATTAAGGTTTTGTAATTCATCGCCCTTGTTTATGTCTTTACAAACGATTGATAAGATTGTGGGAATGACAGAAAGTCAAAAAAAATTGCAAAATTCAAAAAAAAACGCTCAGCACCGGCAAAACCGATGTGAGCGTTTTTAGAAACAAAAATTCAATTATTTTGCTTTTGCTTTTGATTTTTCTGCAATCAAATTCAATGCACAACCCGCTTTGAACCACTCAATTTGGTTTTCATTATAGGTGTGATTCGCTTTGATTTCATGTTTGCTGCCGTCAGCGTGATTGAGCACAATCGTCAAAGGCACAGCGGGCGCAAAACTTGTCAAACCGACAACATCAAAAGTGTCATCTTCCTGAATCAAGTCATAATCCGCACGATTTGCAAATGTCAAAGCAAGCATACCTTGTTTTTTCAAGTTTGTTTCGTGGATACGTGCAAATGATTTTACCATCACGATACGCGCACCCAAATGACGGGGTTCCATTGCAGCGTGTTCGCGAGAGGAGCCTTCTCCGTAATTTTCTTCTCCGATAATAACCGATGAAAAGCCCTTTGCTTTGTATGCACGCGCGGATTTCGGTACTTCGGTATATTCGCCGGTGAGTTGATTTTTTACATTATTGGAAAGACCGTTGAAAACATTGGTCGCTCCGATAAGAAGGTTATTTGAAATGTTGTCCAAATGACCGCGATATTTCAACCACGGACCCGCCATAGAAATATGGTCAGTCGTACATTTTCCTTTTACCTTAATCAAAAGTCTTAAACCTTTAAAATCAACGCCGTCCCATGCTTTGAAAGGGTCGAGTAATTGCAAACGGTCGGAAGTTTCGCTGACTAAAACCTGCACTTTTGAGCCGTCAGCCGCAGGAGCTTGATAGCCCGCATCTTCGACATCATAACCTTTCGGCGGTGCTTCCAAGCCGGTCGGTTCGTCTAATTTAACTTGTTTTCCGTCTTCGTTTGTAAGCGTATCCGTCATCGGGTTGAAAGTCAAATCGCCCGCAATCGCAAAAGCGGTAACGATTTCCGGCGAGGCAACAAAAGCATGCGTGTTCGGATTTCCGTCGTTGCGGCTTTTAAAATTGCGGTTAAAAGACGTAATGATGGAGTTTTTGCGATTCGGGTCATCAGTGTGTCGCGCCCATTGACCGATGCAAGGACCGCAGGCATTTGCCATGACAACACCGCCGATTTTGTCAAAAATAGCCAAAATACCGTCGCGTTCGGCTGTGAAACGAACAAGTTCGGAGCCGGGCGTAATGGTAAATTCAGCTTTTGCTTTCAAATTTTTGTCAATTGCCTGCTTCGCAACAGAAGCAGCGCGCGTCATGTCCTCATAAGAGGAGTTGGTGCATGACCCAATCAAACCGACTTCTAATTTTTGCGGAAAATCATTTTCGCGCACGGCTTTCGCAAACTCGGACAATTTCCAAGCTCTGTCCGGCGTGAAAGGACCGTTGATGTGCGGTTCGAGTTCGGAGAGGTTGATTTCGATTAATTGGTCGTAATATTTTTCGGGAGTTTCGTAAATTTCTTTATCGGGACGGAGGCAGTCATATACTTCGTCTGCTGCATCAGCCACGTCTTTGCGTCCGGTTGCTTTCAAATAATCGCGCATTTTTCCGTCATACGCGAAAACAGAAGTTGTTGCACCGATTTCCGCGCCCATGTTGCAAATTGTGCCTTTTCCCGTGCAAGAAAGGCTGTCCGCGCCTTCGCCGAAATATTCAACGATAGCACCGGTGCCGCCTTCGACTGTTAAAATGCCGGCAACTTTGAGGATAACATCTTTCGGAGCCGCCCAACCGCTTAATTTTCCTGTCAATTTTACGCCGATAAGTTTAGGAAATTTTAACTCCCATTCCATACCTGCCATGACATCAACCGCGTCCGCGCCGCCAACACCGATAGCAATCATGCCCAAACCGCCTGCATTAGGCGTGTGTGAGTCCGTGCCAATCATCATGCCGCCGGGAAAAGCGTAATTTTCAATAACAACTTGGTGAATAATTCCCGCGCCGGGTTTCCAAAATCCGATGCCGTATTTATCGGAAACGGAGGCTAAAAATTCATAAACTTCTTTATTAGTGCTGTTGGCAACGGCTAAATCTTTCACCGCGCCGACTTTTGCTTGAATAAGGTGGTCGCAATGCACTGTTGAGGGAACATCAACTTTGGCTTTACCGGCTTGCATAAACTGCAAAAGAGCCATTTGAGCCGTCGCATCTTGCATTGCAACACGGTCGGGTCTGAAATCTACATAATCAACTCCTCTTGCATAAGCTCTGTCAGCTTTTTTGGAATAAAGGTGCGCGTATAAGATTTTTTCTGCAAGCGTAAGCGGGCGACCCGTCAGCGTGCGTGCAGCATCAACACGTTGTTTAAAAGTCGAATAAACCGACTTAATCATGTCCAAATCAAACAATGCCATGACGTATAAATTTAATAAAGGGTGTTCAATGAAAAAATTAAAATTCGCAATCGGCGCAAAGATAAAATAAATTTGCTTTATTTAATGTTATCTTTTAAAAACTTTTTTGAAACAATTTAGCCGCTTTGCAAAACATTGTAAGGCAAGCAATCAGCCGGTATCACGAACTAAAAACTTGCCGCAAGTCGGTTTGCGCAAGTTTGCGTTGATTAACCGCTGTTGCTTTTGTCCTCAAAAGCGACAAAAACAGGCTCACACAGTCGTTTTTGCGGCAACACACGACGGCTGTACCGTACACAAACGACGGCAGAAGCGCAAACAAACGACGGCAGCGGACACAAACGACGGCAGTAAAATTTAACGCCGAATATTGC
>JBPOJO010000614.1:0-1674 GCA_052033485.1 Bacteroidota bacterium
GCTTACTCATACTGCTCGACGAGCTTATTGCAAAACTTGACGAAAATGTACCGGGCGACAAAGAAAAGCTCAAAAATATCAAAAGTTTTCTCGAGGCGGTTGTAGCATACCACAAATATTTTGACACGAAAAACCAATAATAAAAATGGAAAACGGAAATAAAACCAATGCGCCAAATTACAAAACCGCATTGACGGATAAGCTCATTATCACGGGCAAAATCAAAACACTTACGGGCTTGCATATCGGAGGCTCAAAATCTTCCATGCAAATCGGCGGCGTTGACTTGTCCGTCATCAAAACACCGCAAGGTGTGCCGATTATTCCCGGTTCTTCATTAAAAGGCAAGATTCGTTCGCTTTTGGCTAAGGTTGAAAACTCCGGCAAAGCGGGTGATGACCCTCAATATATGCAAGAAATTTTCGGTAATTCGGGAAGTGAAACAAGAGAATCTTACACAAGGCTTATTGTGCGTGATGCGGTTCTGAACACCGAAAGTTTTAAGAATACTTTTAAGGAGCACAGCATGGATTTCCAATTTAGTGAAGTCAAAATGGAAAATACCATTAACCGTGCTTCGGGGACAGCGCAACATCCGCGTGAAATTGAAAGAGTGCCGAGCGGCGCATTTTTTGACTTTGAAATTGTTTATGATATATACGAAGATGCCGCCGATTTGCTCAGTTCTGACAGCAAAAGGGAAGTCAACGGAGTGAAAAGGCTTTTTTGCCATCTCGAAGCCCTCAAAGAAGGAATGCTTTTGTTGCAAGACGATTACCTCGGCGGTAACGGTTCACGAGGCTACGGCAAAATTGAATTTTCGGATATTCGATTGCAAGTCAAAAATATGTCTAACAAATTCGCTCATTGGCATTTAAAGGCGGAAGCAGAAGGCGTTGATTTTCTGCAAGTTAGCGATTGGAATAATGTTTTCAAACTCGAAAAGCAATAAAATGAAAGCAGTCGTTTTGAAGTGCAAACCTAATGCCCGTTTTCATTTAGGTAAATACGCCATTGATGAAAATACGGGCTTAAATGATACCTCCGAAATCATTCATTCGGATACGATTTTTGGCGCAATCGTCCAAAACTATGCCCGCATTTTCGGCAATCCCGACGAATTGATTGAGGCTTTTGCGGCGGGAGATATTTTGATTTCATCGGGATTTTACTGTCTTTCCGGAAAGATAATTATCGGAGATTTCCTCTTCTTTTTGCCTAAACCTAAATCGTTTTTAGATAATACTCTGTTTGACTACGAAAGGCAAATTGATGTAAAAAGAATGAAAGGTATTCAATTTTTGTCGCACAGAACGTGGGGAAATGGTATTAATCCTACTTCAATCGCAACGGGAAACACGCCTCGAATTGATGGTGTAAATTATCCGTTCGGATTATTTTCAAATCGGTTTTATTACTTGAAATCAGAGGTTAATAACGCCAATGAAGCTGATTTAGACAGCCTAAACCTGTTTAAAATTGATGCGTTTCCCAAAAACCGTGTTCATCATGACAGTCAAGACGATTCTTTTTTCTTTCAAACCTGTGTGCAAATAACGGACAATCAAAAGGCAGGCATTGAAACGCATTTTTATTTTCTTTGGAAAATTCAGGAAGGGGCGCAACACCTTGAAGAAAACTTCAAAGAAGCGGTGTCGGAGATAAAATATGCGG
>JBPOJO010000265.1:0-6089 GCA_052033485.1 Bacteroidota bacterium
TTTCAAGGCAAGTTATTTTTCAAACCGTATTTTCCGAAACTCGTAAATGCTAATTTTTAAGAAAATATATTGAGCCGGTGATGCATTTTCGATGCAAAGCATGCTTTTTTGGCGCGCCCTGTGGGGAAAAGCGACTTTTTTTGTTTTCAATCAGCCACATTTTAGCACACAACACAAGCGCGAAATTATGAAATTTTCTATTTTACTCTTTTTATCTATACTGAGTTTTGCGGCTGCTCGGGCACAAAATACTGCCGCCGAAATCATGGCGCGCATGACTGTCGAAGAAAAAATCGGTCAACTTTTTATGCCTGCGGCATATTCCGGAAAAGATGAAAAACATCACGAAGCTATCGTTCAACTTATTCAAAAATATCATCTCGGCGGCTTAATAATGATGCAAGGAAGTCCGCTGAAACACATTCAAGCACTTAATAAATTTCAAAAAGCCTCTAAAACACCGCTCCTGACGGCAATTGACGGAGAATGGGGTATTGCAATGCGCTTGGACAGCGTCTCAAAATTTCCTTATCAAATGGCAATGGGGGCGTTAAAAAATAATGAATTGCTCGAAAAAGCCGGTGAAATGATTGCTAAAGAATGCCTTGCCGCCGGAATTCATGTTAATTTTGCACCGGTTTGCGATGTTAATAACAATCAAAATAACCCGGTGATAAATTTCCGCTCTTTCGGCGAAAACAAATTTCGTGTTGCGCAAAAATCGCTTGCCCTCATGCGCGGTATGCAGCGCGCAAATGTCTTAGCCTGTGCCAAACATTTCCCCGGACACGGCGACACCGATGCCGATTCGCATTTTACGCTCCCGCTTATCACGCACGATGCAAAAAGATTGGAAGATATCGAACTTTACCCTTTCCGGCAACTTTTTTCGGAAAAAATTGCATCTGTGATGGCAGCACACTTGTATATACCAAAATTAGACACTGCGCATCATCGTCCCTCTACACTTTCTCCCTTGATAATCAATGATTTATTGATAGAAAAAATGAAATTTAACGGGCTTATTTTTACCGATGCGCTCTCCATGAAAGGCATCAGTCATTATGCAAAACCCGGCGAAATTGAAATTATGGCAATTGAAGCGGGCAACGATGTTCTGCTTTTCACCGAAGAAATGCCTGTTGCTTTTGAGGCAGTTTTATCGGCTGTAAAATCGGGGCGAATCAGCGAAAAACGCATTGAACATTCTTGTTTGAAAATTCTCAAAGCGAAAGAAAAAATCGGATTGTTGCAAAATAAAACTACACAAATTCCCCTTTCGGAAGCAAAAAAATTTGAATCTTCAGAAAAAAAGTGGCTGATTAGGCAAATTTTTGAAGAATCGCAAACCGTTTTGGTCAATAAAAAAAATGCCGTTCCATTTATCCGTGACAAAAAAACGCATTTCATTTCGCTCGCTGTCGGAGCTGAAAAAAATAATATTTTTCAAAATAGACTTTCCGATTATGACAATATTGAACATTTTAACTTGCCGCCGAATTTTACAAAAAAGGCATTAGATTCGATAAAAAGTATCATTCTGCCTAAAATCAACGCCAAAACGCGCCTGATTCTCTCCGTTCATATCCCTTCAGTAAAGCCCGCAAAAAATTACGGCATTACGGAAGAAATGCAAAATATTGTTAATTTTTTTACCAAAAAATCTTATACCGTTTTTTTGGGCAACCCTTATGCAATGCGTTTTTTTGATTTAAAAAAGGTAAAATTTCTTTCCGTGCATTATCAAGACAATGCCGATACACAAGATTTAGCCGCGCAGTTGCTTTTCGGCGGCTGCACTGCGAGCGGAATTTTACCCGTAACAGTCGGAAAATTTAAAGAAGGAAGCGGAATCAAAACAGATAAAAAAATTCGTTTTTCATACATCATGCCTGAAAAGTGGGGACTTTCAAGCGATACATTGGCAAAAAAAATTGATAAAATTGTTTCGGAAGCGATTATCAATCAAGCATTTCCGGGTTGTGAAATCATTGCGGCAAAAGACGGTTTTATTTTTTTTAAAAAATCTTACGGTTTTACAACTTATGACAATGCTCAAAAAAATGAGGAAAATATGCTTTATGACATTGCTTCACTCACCAAAATCACCGCCGCTCTGCCTGCACTCATGCGCTTAACGGAGCAGAAAAAAATTCGTCTGAACAAGGATTTAGGTACATACCTACCGGAATATAAAAATTCAAACAAAAAAGGTAGTCCCTTGCGCGAATTGCTTGCGCATCAGGGTGGTTTGAAAGCGTGGATACCCTTTTGGAAAACTTGCAAAGAGGCGAACGGGGCATGGAAGCCGCTCACTTTTGCGTCGGATTCTTCGGCAAATTATCCTTTTAATGTGGTTGAAAATTTGTATTTGCACAAAAATTTTCGGGACTCAATTTTTAAACAAATTTTAGAATCTCCTGTTGCCGAAAAAAAATATGTTTACTCTGATTTGGGCTTTTACCTCTATCCCAAAATCGTTGAAAAGAAAACGAACAAATTTTTTGAACAATATATCGCCGAAAATTTTTTTCGTCCTCTCGGTGCTAATTCCTTTACTTACAATCCTTTAAAAAAATTCCCAAAACATAAAATAGTTCCGACAGAATTTGACAGTGCTTTTCGGAAAACGCTTCTGCACGGCACGGTGAATGACGAAGGGGCGGCAATGACCGGCGGAGTATCGGGGCATGCAGGTTTATTCGGAACGGCAAATGACGCAGCGAAAATGATGCAAATGTACCTTGACAAGGGTATGTACGGCGGTATTCGATTTTTCAAAGAAAAAACCATTGCGGAATTTCTGCGCTGCCAATTTTGCGAAGCAGGCAATCGCCGCGCACTCGGCTTCGACAGAGTTTTGATAAATTACAATGAAAAAGACAGCTACACCGCAAAATCGGCAAGTCAGAGCAGTTTCGGACACACGGGTTTTACGGGAACTTTTATGTGGGCAGACCCCAAAAACGGTTTACTTGTCGTTGTGATGAGCAATCGCGTCAATCCGTCACGGAATAACAGAAAATTAATGGAATTAAATATCAGACCGCGTTTGCATCAGGTTTTTTATGATTTTTTTTCAAAATGACAGTCTGCAATAGTATTTTCACACTAAGTACCGGTGCAGAAATAAACTTATTAATTGTTGATGAAAAAGGGCTTAGCAGTGACTGTCTGTAAAGTCAATTTTGAAAAATCAATCCAAATAAAATTCTGTTGTTCCCATTTTGAGCACTTTTAAAAAAGATTTTATGATGCTTTGCAGCAATTTCTGTCAAAAAAAATCAGTACAAGTTGTCTCAAAATGCAAACAACAAAATTATATTTGGTTTATCAAATAAAAAAAACCTTTTCGGACACGCTCGGATAATACGAATTAGACAGCCGAGAGTGAATAAAAACAGTAAAATGAAAAAATCTTGTGGAAAACGACGGCTAAATATAATTCAGGCGAAATTTGAAATAGGATTTTATCATCAAATACAATTTCTGAAAATCAGGAACTCGTATTCTTTGTGTTTGCAAACTGCCGCTCTTACTTGCTTTTATTTTGTGAAAAAGTTTTAAATAATAAACATAAGCCACATAAACGCCAAATTTTGCCGATTCGGGAAGTTCTTGAATTCCTGCCAAAGCAGCGGCAAAATCGCGTTCAATATCCTCTTCAATATGCTTTTTTGCTTCCGCATTAAAACTTGTATAATGCAGGTTAGGAAAATAAACACGTCCGCGCTCGTCGAAATCGCTCTTCAAATCGCGTAAAAAATTAACCTTTTGAAATGCCGAACCCAAACAACGCGCAGAAGATTTCAAACGTCCATATTCACTCACATTTCCTTCACAAAAAACGTGCAAACACATCAAACCAACAACTTCAGCCGAACCGTAAATATATTCGCCGTATTCTGCATCGTTTTGATAGGAATTTTTTTCTAAATCCGTTTCCATACTTTTAAGAAACGCCTCAATTAAATGATGTTCAATGCCGTAGCGATTCACTACCCACTGAAAGGCGTTCAAAACGGGATTTAGACTAATTTTTTGCTCAATCGCCCGATACGCATCTGCCTTAAATTCGGCAAGCAAAGTTTTTTTGTCAAAATCATGAAAGGTGTCCACAATTTCATCGGCGTAGCGAACAAAGGCATAAATCGCGTAAATCGGGTCATGAAATTTTTTGTCCAAAGTTCGTATCCCTAAAGAAAAAGAAGTACTGTAATGCTGCGTAATCAATTTGCTGCATTTAACACTTGTTTTGTCGAAGAGTGCTTTCATTTTTTTCAAATTTTAACAATTTAACAAAGCTCAAAAACTACAATTTTTCAGCCAAAACATGTGCATCGTTCGTGATACGCTCGGTTACGAGCCGCGAACCGATGACCACAATCGGGAGCCCCGTTCCGGGAACAGTTGACGCTCCGACATAATACAAATTTTCAAAATTTTCATCTTTATTCGCAGGGCGCAAACCGCCGACTTGATTTAGTCCGTGTGCAAGTCCTAAACCGCTTCCTTTATAAAGGTTAAAATTATCGCGCCAATGATAAGGATTCAAAACTTTTCTCGTAACGGTATTGCTGTGAAGGTCAAAAGAAAGCCTTTCACTCATGTCAGATATGATTTGGTCGGCAAATTGTTCGCTCTCCGTCCAATCCGGTTTATAGCGCAAGTCCGGCACGGGGCAAAGAATAAACAAATTTTCATGGTTTTCGGGGGCTGATTCCGGATTGTGTTTTGAGGGTACATTGACGTAATAATAAGGCTTTTCGGGGGCAACAGAAGTTTTGAAAATGCGGTCTGCATATTCGTTAAAATTATTGCCTAAAAAATAATTATGCGTATAAAAGTTCGGAATTTTTCCTTTAACACCTAAATAAATTGTGAAAGGCGCAAGCGTCCAATCCATGCGGTCGAGCTTATATTCCGAAAATTTGGCTCTGTTGAGCACTTTTCCCCTGAAAAACGCCGCATCGCTGTTAACTACATAAGCATCTGCTTCCCAAATATTTCCATTTTGGTCGGTAAAACCTTGTACATTTCCTGTTCGCTTATGTTCCTGCGTTAAACCCGTAATTTCTACGTCGTAATGAATTTTCACGCCGCGTTTTTGCAACATTTTAAGGATTTCTTCTACAATTTTATACATTCCGCCTTGCACATTCCAATATCCGTCATGTTCAAGTTCAGTGTAATTTAAAAGGCTATACACGGCGGGTGTTTCAAAAGGGGTTGTGCCCAAAAAGAAAGACACAAGCGAAAAAATAACCTTAACTTCTTGAGAATCAAAATTTCGCTCCAATTCCGACCACATCGTGCGGAAAAGCTTCGGCGCGTGCCGAATCGGAACAGTTGAAAGCACCTTTAAATAATGTACTAATCCTTCAAAATTTCTTTTAACAATTCGATATTCCGTGTCGTGAAAAATATGTTTTGCATCAAGAAGATATTTTCGAACCTTCCTTTCCAAGTCCGGCTCAACGTCCGCAAATTCAGCGGCTAACTTTTTTAAATCTTTATGTATAAGGTAGGGATTTTTTTTGTCGGAAAAATAAACGGCATAAAGCGGGTCTATTTCGTTGAATTTCAAGGGATTATTTTCACCCACTGAGCGAAAAAGTTCGTCAAATTCATAACTCATGCTGAACAGAGACGGACCCAAATCAAAAGAAAAACCGTCTTGTTTGAGTTGATTAAGCCTGCCGCCTGCTTGGTGATATTTTTCGACAATTTGAACTTCATGCCCTAAATGACTTAAACGGAGCGCAGTTGATAAACCGCCAAGTCCCGAACCGATAATGAGAACTTTCATGTTTTTGATTTTTTTAAAGCCGGTAAGCAAAGCTTTTTTTGTTGAAATATTGAAAAAAAATATTTTTTTTCGCCGATTAAAAATCACTTTCGTCTACATTAATCACTTAAAATCAGCGATTTACAGGCAATAATGTTTTTTTCGGAAATCTTCAATTTTCAAAAAAATACAAATTTCAATTTGCAAAGTTAATTATTTTCAAAAAAAAATGCCCCAATAACAATTAAAAACACAAAACAAGAAAAGTTAAAAAAGCAATCAGTAATAAAAGCAGCAGTAG
>JBPOJO010000394.1:0-5390 GCA_052033485.1 Bacteroidota bacterium
ATTTGCGCAAAATTTCTGTGTGAATATGCTCAAGAATCAACAGCCGAAAGAATGCAAGATTTTACGATTAAACCTGCTTGCGGTACATTCGGGCAAAAATTACAAATTATTTTGACAAGAGCCATTGCATAGCCTCATCATAATTAGAGAAATAGCGCGTTTGAAAAGCGTCATTTGCTTCATTTACAGTCAGTTCCACAGACAGAGAGGCAACAAAATCTTCACTTAATAAAATCGCCATAAATTGCAGACCAAACGATAAAGCAGTGGGAAAAACATTTTCATTATGCCAAACTTGCAATTCCGGCGCAATCGTAAAAAACATCTTTCGCATATCAATCAAACCTTTGCTTAAAACTAAATTTGTCGATTCCTTTTTTGTTTTCAATAAAACTGTGCAAAGTTCTAAAAAATCTTCTTTGTAAACATCTTCCGTCCATAACGCGGTTTCTTCATGAAAAACCTCAAAGAAAAAACCTTTTTCTGCGTCTACTTCAACCGTTTGAAAGCGACTCTGATAAATTTTGTTGCGCATAATTTTACTTTTTGGGGTTTACATTTACATTCTTGACCAATATCGTACGGACGCTTTTGCTTGCGTCTGATAAGCTTAAAATATTACAAACAAATTGTTTGCCATTCTTTTGAGCCTCTTATTCAAACAACATCAACAAAGACACTCACTGCCCCAATATAAAGCAAAGTCCTAATAATTTTTAACAGAATCTTTTTGCGATTGAGTTTGATTGACAGAATCTAATTCGCGCCGTTTTCGCTCCCTTATTCTTTTGAGGTCAAGTTGATATTCGGGCGAAAGCTTATATTTTTCATATTCTAACCTCTTGTATACTCGCCGGTACGATTCCGTCAAAACTTTATTATTCGGCGCAACTTCACTCGCTTTTCTGTAATATTTTTCTGCTTTTTCGTAATTTTTAAGGTGATTTTCGGCAATAAATGCAAGGAAATAGTTTGTTGCCATCAAATTGGGTTCAAGTGAAAGACTTTTCAAAAATATTGATTCGGCAAGTTCAAATTTTTGGTCTTGAAAAAAGTAAAAACCTATCTTATTTAAAGCTTTCCAATTTTTTTCATCTGTTTTAACCGCTTTTTGAAAGCAAATAAAAGCACTGTCGCGTTTGTATAATTTTTCAAAAATGATTCCGTGTTGAAACCAAATGTCACTGTTGTCGGGGCAATTTTTGAGGGCTTCCCAAGAAACTGCTTGTGCCGTTTTTGCAGCGGTATAACCCTTATAAGCAAGAAAAATATTCGACATCGCAAGATAAGCAGGCGGATAATCGGATTTCACATCGATTGATTTTTTCAAAAATTCTAATCCCGTCAGAGTGTCTTGCTGCGCTAAAAGCGTTTTGGCTTTGTAAAAAAGCGGTTCGGGGTCTTGCGGGGCAAGGTTGATGCTTTGTTCAAAGTGCAGTTGGGCTTTCGCATAGTTTTTACGCTCAAACTCCGTTTTACCGAGAATGGTATAAATTTCTAAATTTTTAAAATCAAGCGAAAAAGCCTTTTCTGCGGCTGAAATGGCACGGTCGGGTTCATTTTGTTTGGAAAAAATGAGGGCTTGATAATAAAAATATTCAGCTTTATCGGGTTTTATTTCAGCAGCTTTTTGCAAATCAGACAAGGCTTGCGTGAGTTTATTTTGTTCAAAAAAAAGCAAAGCTCGTTTAAATAAATAAACGTCGTTGTATGGATTTTTTTGAATGACCTCGTCCCAAAAATCGGTCATTTTTTGAGGAGAATGATTTATTTCGTTCGGCAAAGGGACAAGTGCCGTTTTAACTTTATCATTAGAAAAGCTGCATGCTGATAAAATGACAAATAAAAACCACATCAAAGATGAAAACAGTCGCAGCATGAATGAAAGAAGAATAAAGTTTGAAAATAAATTTTCTAATCCGCTGTTTCGGCTAAACTTATGAAAAAATCGCAAAAAACAGTATTATTTCAACGCAAAGTTGAGAAATAGTCGGTAAAAATCCAAACGAAATATTCAACGCGAATGTTCGCAAATTGTACAAAACAAGCATTTTGCCGAGTGCGCCGCAAGTTTTTTGCTTTATTATGCAGCTTGCAGCGCACTTTGTAATGATTAGGCAAAATTTAAAAACGACAGTTTAAGCCCATGAAAAAAGTGCGCGGACGGACGGGACCGTAGACGTAGCCCGAATCCCGCAATGCTCCTTGGTCAAAATCTTTTTGAAAACTGTTGCCGAAATTTTGTATTCCGCCGCTGAGTTCAATCGTAAAGTCTTTTTTGATTTCAAAATTGTAGCTTAATTTCACATTGTTTTCAAAAAAATTGCTTGTTTTTTCCAATTTATCGGCTGTGATAAAGCCGGCATAGTGCTGAACAGACATTTTCCCTGTATAAACGCCCGAAAAATTAACCGAAAATTTGGCAGTCGGATTAAAGGTCAGTACGTAGAAACCGTAAATTTCAGGAGTTTTGAAAAATTCGCGCTTTGTGTTTTTTACCGTTTCCGACCATTGAACGGGTTTATCGTAAAGACTTTTTTGGAAAGTAATTCCCCCTTGAAAGCTGATGAGGTCTTTAAAAACAAATTTCGGATTCACGGTAACGCCCGAAACCCACGCACCTTCGCCGTTTCGTCTTTCCAAAAGCAAGTCGCCGTTGTTGTGATTGCCGGTTTCTTCCAAAACAAACACCTTCGTTAATCTTGTTGAGAAAGCATCAATCGTTAAGCCGAGTGAAAAATCGTGAAAGTATTTGTTAAAATCTATCGAGCCGCTGTAAGCGTTTGAGTATTCGGGCGTGAGTTCGACGGCATTGCGCACGACCGTACCGCCTCCGCCTACTTGTGTGATATGCAAATCTTCATCAAAAACCTGCGGTGCGCGAAATCCACGTGCGTAACCGAGTCGAAATTGCCAATTTTTATTAGCTTTGAACAAAAAATTTGCACGCGGACTGAAAATTGCTTTGCCGACAAGGGAATGATTATCGAGCCTTCCGCCCAATAAAATGATAAATTTTTCTTTCCACTCAAACACGTTTTGCGCGTAAAAGCCGATTTGTGCAGCCGTTTGATGTATGTAGCGATTGTACGAAGGGGCGTTGTCTTTGAGCGTATTGCCGTTAAATTCTGTCCCAAGTACAACTTTATTCTGCAAAACCGCTGTTTTAGCCCAACTACCCGAATATTGAAAACCGGCGACGGAGCTGATGTCTTCCGAAAAACCGTAAGCGTTTGTATCGTGATTGCCGCCGTAGTAGCTGTCGCGTTTCAAATTTTGCAAATTGGTATAGATTGAAAATTGGTGTTTTTTATTCTTGCTCAATTGTTCAAAAGCAATCCCGCCGCTGACAATATTGTGCGTGGTCGCTTCGGTAATATCTGTTTCGTGAAAAGGGCGTTCAAAAAGGTTGCCGCCGCGTCTGCTTTCATAAATATTGTAGCCTGTGAGGGTAATTTTTGACAATTCGGACGGTTTATAATAGGCTTTTAAACTCAATGAAGTCGCTTTTAATACACCTGCTTCCGAAAATCCGTCGGCATTACTGTCCCAAAATTCGCGGTTTCTGTGAAAAGCGTTGAGGGAAATGCCGGCATTTTCATTTTGATTGATGACATCGGAACCCATCATAATTGTACGGTCAGAGGCTTCACCGCCGACCAAAGCCTGATTGAGTGTTAAATATGTGCTGCTTTCTTCGGGCTCTTTCGTAATGACATTGACCGTTCCCGCGACAGCACTGCTGCCATAGAGGGCAGAGCCGCCGCTCCGCACGATTTTCGACCCGTTCAATCATATTTGCCGGTATTTGCTCAAGCCCGTACACTCCTTGCAAACTGTTGTAAATCGGGCGACCGTCGATTAATATTTGGCTATACGCGCCTTCTAATCCGTTCATTCGTAAGCCGTTGAAGCCGCAATTTTGACAATTATTTTCAATGCGCAAAGCGGGCTGAAAACTCAAAACTTCGGCAAGCGTAACCGATTGTGTTGCCGCAAAGATTTCACCGTCGGCAAGATTGCAAATAATCGGCGCATCTCGGCGCAAAACTTCGCTGCGAGTGGCGGTTACGACAACTTGTTCGAGATTTAAATAATCTTCTTGCAATATAAAATCATTCAATAACAAATCTTTTCCGTCTGTTTCAAAATGAAATTCTTGCGTTACAAAGCCATTCATGCTGATTTTGAGCGAATGTTTTCCTGTGTTGAGGTTTTGAAAAGAAAATTTCCCTTCGGCATCACTGACACTGATAACGGAATTATTCAAAATAACATTAACGCCGCGCAAGCCTGTGTTTTTTTCTTTTACAAAGCCTGTTACCAAATGAGTTTGTGCATAACTTGCAATGCAACAGCTTAAAAAACAAATGATTAAAGCAAAAAAAGTTTTCATCTTGGTGTTTTTTTGTAGATATTAAAAATAACGCCGCAAAGGTAATTGTATTTTTTATTTAGACTAATTTAAAATAATATTTTTTTGCAAAAAAAATTTATATTGAGCAACAGAAATGTTTCTCAAAAAAAGTCTTGCAAAAAGTTTTTTGAAAAATTACAAATACCCGTTTTCTTTGAAAAAATATTCCAAATCGTCATGTAATTTTTGCGCTTGAAAATGCACATTTTTCATGCCTTTTAGTGTCGGAATACGAAGGATTGCGGCAAGATAGGATTCGCAGAGCAACCGCAGAGCGGTTTTATCATCGGCGGCGGCAAAAATTTCATACGGAATTTTGCCGTAGAGGAAAACGCTTTCCTTTCTTTTAGAATCAACAGTTTCAGTAAATTGCGCCGGCTCCTGCTCAATGACAAATGCAAAATAAATTTCTGCTAATTCATTGCCGTAATTAGTCAGTAAAATTTTTTCGGAAACAGCATTTTTAACTTTATCAAAAAGACTGTACTTGTCTTTAATTTCAAAGGCAATGTAAGCTGTAAAACATAAATTTTTTTTCATAAATTTTTACAATTTCCGGGTGGCAGCACTAACCTGTTAGCTGCCGAACGTGCAATGTTTTCGGGCAACAGCGGATACATGGCTAATTTTCTTTTTTCTTCAAGATAACATTCGGCAATGTTGCCTCTAAATTGAATGGCAAAATAAACATTACCGGCAACAAGAAAAGTGCGAGTATAACGTTCAGACGGTTTTTCTTCACAAGTTACACCGTATTTCCAAACTTCATTTTTTTTTAAATAAACCATTTTCGGTGAACCGCAAACGGCGTAAAAACCATCTTCTTCTGCAAGTAAAGCATATTGTACGCATTTTTGCATTTTCGCGCTGTCAGCCAAAAATTTATTCATCTGTTTTTCCGAAAGGGCAACCACTTCGCCATTTTCGTCATAAACCACTGTTTCATAAAACTTTAGCGAGGAAAAAATTAATG
>JBPOJO010000389.1:0-1637 GCA_052033485.1 Bacteroidota bacterium
CTTAAACATTGTTTTAAGGCGGTTTTTTGTTTTTGTTTGTTCGAGTAAATTCGTTTATATTCGCGGTATGTTTGAACTATGTTTGAGTAAAATGAATGTTTGAGTAGCATGGAAACGAAATATACAGTCCGTTTTACCTGTATGCGGGCAAAAACGAACAAAACGACCAAAAGAAAATTTCGTACGAATTACGGTTCGTCGGCTTTCTGCCGAAATTGCGACAACGCACTCCGTAAATCCAAACGAATGGGACGACACCCGACAAAGGTGCAAAAAAAACAGCCTTATCAAGAAGACCTCGACCGCATCAAGTACAAAATCGCTCAGGCGAAAAATGCACTCGAAGCACAGGAAAAAGTTGTTACCGCGAAGGCTATCAAAGACTATTTCAACGGCGGAGACAAGTTTAATATCAAACTCCAAGACTATTATGCCGAGTTTCTTTCCGAAATTGTCAGTTCGCCATCGATTGAAAACAGCACGAAAGTAACCTATCAAAGGACGTTCAAAAAGGTAAAGGAATTTTTGGAAGCAAAAAAAATGAAAAACATTCTTTTGCGCGAAGTAGATTTGCAGTTTATTCACTCCTTTGATGCTTATTTGAAAACACTTGTCAGCGCACAATATAAAAAGCCTTTACAAGAGTCGTATATCTTCAAAACGCACGAACAATTTCGCGCCGTCCTCAACCGCGCCGTTGAATATGAATACATCAACCGCAATCCTTACAACAAAGGCTTCAAAATAAAGCGCAATGTAGCCCGTGAGCGCGCGATTTTGACTTGGACGGAAATTGACAAAATGCAGGAGCATACGCTCGGAGATAACGCACACTTGCAAAAAGTGCGTGATTTGTTTCTTTTTTGCTGCTTTGTCGGCTTGCGTTTTTCGGATTTGAAAAAACTCAAAAAATCCGAATTTTTGACTTTCGGCAAAAGGGTATGGCTGCAAATTGTCCAAAAAAAGACCAAGACACCGCTTTTCGTTCCGCTTTTCGAACCGGCTAAACAGATTTACCAAAAGTATCTCAAACTGTACAAAAGCAATTCCGAAGACCTTTTCTTTAATTCCGTGCCGAACAACGGAGAACTCAATGCCTCAATCAAAAGCATTGCTAAAATTGTCGGCATCGAAAAGCACCTCACTTGGCACAGCTCGCGACACACTTTTGCGACGACGGTCAATATGGAGTTCAACAAAGGCAACTTTGAAGACACGAGTAAATTGCTCGGTCAGTCCGGATTAGACACCGTGCAGATATACGCAAAGCTCACACGCGAAAGGCTCGACGATGTTGCCGATGAGTTTGACAAGCGATACAAAGAGCGGCAAAAAAAGAAAAAAGGAGGCAAGCGCGACAAAGGCGAAAATTCAAATGACGACAATAATCCGAAATATTAAGCCGCTCAAATAAGCAAACAACCCCCTCTCTCATCTCTCTTTTCACGCCGCATAATTTTTAAGGTCTAAAAATGTGCGTTTTTGAGGGGTTTAGAGGGGGGAAATTTTCATTGTGCGTCTTCATCATCGAGTTCAGTATTAATCTCGGCAATCAAATTTTTAAGGTCTTTATCCGTAATGTTTTCAGTTTCCGATTTGTCGTAAATTGCCAACAGAAAAACTGTTAAGTTTTGCGT
>JBPOJO010000437.1:0-3136 GCA_052033485.1 Bacteroidota bacterium
ATTTGACTTCTTCGCGCCCTAAATCCCACTTTTCAACTTTTTCATAATTCAGGTGCAAATCCATGAGTTTTTTGCCCCAATTTGCCCATTTCCAAAAGTCCACATATAGAGGTACACGCGGAAAATCGCGTTTGAGATTTTGTTCGTATTTTTTGCGGTAGTCGGGATTGTGCAAAACCGCATAAACATAATGGAAAATGTCTGTTTTTTCCAAACCCACATGGTTTTCGGAAACCTTATAGTTTTTTTGGAATAATTCTAATGCCCAATCCGTGATGTTTTCTTTGCGCTCGCCGTTGATGTAGCGATAGAGGGGGAGATATTGCGCCGGGTCTAAAGAAAAAGTAGCAAGATTAGGAATTAAATTTGTTCCGAGTGTGCAAAAATTTAAACGATTACCAATCAAAAATCCTATCAAGGTATTTTCCTGATTTAATTTTTCACCAAAAATTTCATACTGATTTTGCGTAAGCCTGTCGCTTAATGTCTTTTCGGCATAATAAAATTGTTTCGTAAAAGGTCTGTAATTGGCGGTAATAATTAATTTTTTGTTGAAAGTAAGTTTAATTTTGCGATTAAAAATGCCTTTCAAATATTCACTCCACTTAATTGTAGTATCCCAAGCGGTATCATTATTTTTCAATAATTCATTGTATTTTTTGATAAAAAACTGCATTTTATTCGCCAAGTTCTTTTCGTTAAAATCATAAACCCAATTATCTCTTGCCGTTACCACGCCAAGTGAAGAAAAGTTAAAAATAGATTTCTCTGTTTGTTTTTTTGATGCTACAGGAATTAAATCCTCAAAATCATTGTCGGTTAAATTCAACCAATTGCTGTTTTTATCGGGACGAATACGCTCAAACGGCACTTCATTTACCATTCGTGATGCCAAAAAACGCAATTTTTCTTCCTTGCGCATTTCATCTTCCAAACTAAAATACATGATTTTGCATTTTTGCTCTTTTTGCTCCGCAATTTTGATAAAAAAAGCGATACAAACGCCCGTCTGAATCCCAAAAACATTGTGCGTAGTGCCCGCAATTTTCGGATTTGCCCTAACGTCGCTTTTCGTGTCCAAAATCCATATTTCTTGAAATTCTTTTGCGACTTCCTTGCGAAAACCGTCAAAAGAGCGGCTCTCCAAATAACTGCGATTCGTAACAAAAGCCACTAAGCCGTTTTCAGAAATTCTATCCGATGCCCAACGAAAAAACCGTGCGTACATATCGTAGAGCTTCGTTTTTTGCGCCGAACTTGAATGGATATACGTTGCTTTTACGCGCCTGTCAATCACGGGATAAATGCGATTTTTATTATTGTCATTTTCGTTTTGTTGGTTCGCATTGTAAGGCGGATTGCCGATAATTACGGTAATTTTTTCTTTATTTTGTTTCTCTAATCTGCGTGCATTTTCCTCGCTGATATTCCCAAATAAGTCAGACTGACCTGCGTAAACCAATGAAGCTTTTTCGCCCAAATGCCCAAAACTCATGCCGTCTAAATTATCCAAAGTATCAACGAAAGCCAAGTTTTCAAAGGCTTTTCGCTTGCCCATTTTTTCTTTAAACGTATTTTCTATGTTCAAATTAGCGATATAATAAGGCAAAATGCTGATTTCATTGGCATAAATGTCGTTTTGGTATTTGTATTCCAAATTTTGCAAGCCCAAATAATCAATCAAATCACAAATAAAAGTGCCCGTTCCCGTACAAGGGTCGAGAATCTTGATACCTTTGTCGTTCAAACTGTGGTCAAAATGTTTGTCAAGAAAATAATCTGTGGATTTGAGCATGAATTGAATTATCTCAAAAGGTGTATAAACAATGCCCAAACGGTCAGCGCCTTGCGGATTGTAAGCTTTGTAAAATTCTTCGTAAATCAATTTTAAGAAGCGTTGCTTTTCTTGGTGTTGCTTTAAAGTTTGCGCTTCGGCAAGGATAATGTCGTAATATTTGTCTAATTCGTCAGTGGTATTGCTTCTTAAATCTTTGTTAAAAAAGCTGTCAATCATCAAACTGACTTGATAAGAAATGTTATTTTCTTTGTGAAATTGCACTTGTCCGAAAACAGTATTAAAAATACTTTCCGTCAGGATATGCTGAATAATCATTTCGTCAATGTCATTCAATGTGCTTTTAGGATTAAGTGTTTTTTTACAATTTTCCCAAAAATCATTTCTTTTTTTGATAAAATCAGGGCTAATTTTTGCCTCCGTAATCTTCAGTTGCGTGGCTGTATCAAAATCTTGAATAATTTTTTCCCCGACCGAAACGGCAATAATCGCCTTCAAAAGCACCGTAATTGAAGGTATTGAGTTGGTAAACTGTTCTAAGGCTGTTTTAAATTTTTTAATATCCTCCGTTTCATAATTGACAAAAGCCAAAAGAACGGCATCTAATTCTCGCCAATTTTTCATATTCGCCTCTGCGACCTTTTTCCCTTGCCCAAAAATATTGTTTGCTTGGAAAAGAATGGCTTTTTCTGAATTTTCAAATAAAATATTGTACTGCGGGTAGCCGATTTCAAATTTTTTAAGAATTTCCTTTTCCAAATCATCGCCTGCATCTTTACTTTCCCAATGTCCGATATTTTTACCTTTTAATTGCAGCGTGCCGTCGGGATATTTATTTTGCTTACTTGCATTAATATAAATTTTTTCATCAATAAGCGTCATTTTCTTTACTTTTGCATAAAAATCTACCAAATTGGCAAAATAGCGGCGTAAAGTAGATTCTTTTGCACTCCCGCCGAGCAGAACGGCGTTTTCAACTTCTCTGTAATATTGCGCTATACGTGCTTTTGACATGGGAAAATGAATTTATCTTTTGGTTGCAAAGATATTCAAAAAAGCGATTTTCGCAAAGTCTTTGTTTTTTTTGCTTCCGATTAATAACAATTTACGCCTCTGCAAATATACGCATAAAAACATAAAAAATGCCCTTTTTACCCGCAAACTTGTATGTTTTGTGTAAGTTTTTGTGTTTGGGCGGAAGAGATGAGCGACAGGAAAGAGCAAAAAAAGGTTTGATTTTTCATATTTGTAAATATTTCATTTTCCGTCCGTTTTCTATTCCGTAGGAACGCAATATGGGTAGAAATACCTTGCCGAAACCGCCGTATGTTCCGTAGGAAC
>JBPOJO010000801.1:0-4808 GCA_052033485.1 Bacteroidota bacterium
AATATTTTCATGCGATTTTGTTTTTAGCTTTCAAATTGTGCGGCTATCACATCAAATGTGAGGTTTCCACTTCGCAGGGGCGCGTTGACGCGGTGATGGAACATGGGCATAAAATCTACATTTTTGAGTTCAAATTGAATGATTCCGCCAAAACTGCCCTGAAACAAATCCACGACAGAGGCTATTACAAACAATTTTTAGGACAAAATAAAGAAATTTACCTCATCGGAATCAACTTTTCGGGCAAGACAAAAAGCGTGGAAGAATTGCTCACGGAAAAGTTGTGAAATGACTTTTTGTAACTATTAGCCGGAGTGTACCACGAATCGGCTTGAGGTTTATAGCGTTAAAGTCGCAAGCCGACTCGCAGTACAGCTTATTGCAAGTCGGCTCAATGCTTACAAATTTTTCCATAAAAAAAATTAAAAATACGCCCTTTTCTGAGCAGAAAATTCAGCCTAAGCCCTTTTTTGCACCCGAAAAATCATTTTTTTTTCTTTTTTTCCTTGTCTTTTTTAGGAAAAACAGAAATCGGCGGAATATATTTTTTCGGCTGTTTCTGCAAATCCGTCAACAATGAATTCAAATTTAACAAAAGGCTGTCAACCCGACGATGCACCGAATCGGTTTTTATCAAAAGCCCTACCGTGCCCTCGCCTTTGTTGATTGAACTTGTTATTCCTTTGATTTCGAGCAGGTTAGCATTGAGATTTTTTGACATTTCTCCTAATTCGGCAGATTTCAGTTCAAGGGCAAGTGCGTCAAATTTATCAATCAGGGGCGCAAGTTTTTTCTCCGTTTGCACCAATGAGGCAGTCATTTCGTCGAGATTTTTCATTACACCGTTCAAACTGCCGCGATTTTCTTTCAAAATACCGTTCAAGCTGCCGGTTGCTTCATTAACATTGCTCAAAATTTTCCGCACATCCGAACTCAGCCCCCTGTATTCATCAAGCAAAGCCGAAACTTTATTCAAAGTCGAATCAAGGCTGCGAACAAGCGGGTCGGCTTTCGATTTGACCATGTCCGCGATACCCTCGTCGGTTTTTGAAAAAAGTGTGTCGCCGGGTTCAAAATAGGCTTTTTCCTTTTCCGTTTTCAGGTGAATAATTTTGCCGCCGAGAAAGCCGTCATCGGCAAGCAATGCGGCAGTTTTGTCGCCGAGCCGAATACTTCTTTCAACTTCTATTTCGACAATAACCTTTTTTCGGTCTGTGTCGAGCGTTACGCCTTTGACCCGACCGGCACTGTAGCCTTGAATCATGACCTGATTGGAAACTTTTAAGCCGCCGATTTCATCATAAATGACAAAATAACTGTGGGTCGGACTGAAATAATTTTTCCCTTTCAAAAAATTATAGCCCCAAATCAGCAAAACAATCGCGGTGATGGTAAGCAAACCGACTTTCAATTCTTTGTTAAATCTCATGACTTTTTAGTTTGATTCAAATTTTTCTTTGTATTTCTTCAATCCCTCAAAAATATTCTTCGCAATTTGTCTTTGCCCTTCGACTGTGCCGAGCATCAATTCTTCATTGCGATTCGAAACGTATCCGGTTTCAATCAAAATTCCCGGCATGGCGGTTTTCCAAAGCACCAAAAAGCCGCTTTGTTTTACGCCCCTGCTCACCCTTCCCGATGCGGTAAAAGATTTTTCGACTTGATATGCCAAATGCAAGCTGTTTTCTTGGTAAACAGATTGGAAAACGGAAAGTTTGATGTAAGAAATTTGACTTTTAGGGTCAAAGTTATACTTTGCCTTATAGTCCTCTTCTTGGGTAATTACTTCATTTTCACGCATTGCCACGTCAAGATTTTCTTGTGATTTGTGCATACCCATGACGTAAGTTTCGGTGCCGGTGATGCTTTTATTGGGCGAAGAATTTGCGTGAATTGAAATAAATAAATCCGCTTTGGCTTTATTGGCGATATCCGCTCGTTCGTCAAGCGGAACAAAAATATCGGTTTTTCGGGTATATACGACCTCAATGCCGGGAAAGTTTTTGTTTATCAACTTGCCGACTTCAAGTGCAATACCGAGCGTAATATTTTTTTCTTTGTATGATTTGCCGCTCGCGCCGGGGTCTTTTCCGCCGTGTCCGGCATCAAGGACTATTTTTTTCAATTTGGCTTTCGGCGGTATTTCTTTTTTTGAAAAAAAATTTAACGAAAAAAAGAAAGATATAAAAAGCAGGAAAAAAGACATAGCGTTAGATTTCAATGACATTTAAAACAATCAAAAGGTCAAGTAATATCAAAAACAATGCGAGGTAGAGAAAATATCGATATTTGTTAGCAGAAACGTCTAATTTTTTTATGCCGCGCACTTCGCCTTCGATTTGTTCAATCGCGTTAATCAGTTTGCCGGTTTCATTGGCTTTGTCCGTGATGAGAAAAAATTGACCGTTCGTTTTTTGTGCTAAAGTTTGTAAAAACTCCGTTTTGAGGCGGGTTACAATTTCTTGCCCGTTATGTACCTTAAATCTTCCGTCAGGCAATTTAATTTTTCCGCCCTGCTCCGTCCCGATTCCGACCGTAAAAAGGCGAATGCCGTTTTTGTGAATTTCTTCGGCGACCTCCTCCGCCTCTTCACCAAAATCTTCGCCGTCGCTGACAAGAATGATGACTTTTGAGCTTTTTTTCACGGTATTTTCCTCCGCAAGATGCTTGTCCAAAGCCATTTGTAAGGCAGGTGCCAAATCGGTACTGCCGCGCGGAACTAACTTTGTGTTTAATGTTTCGATAAAAAGTTTCACCGCACTCGGGTCATTCGTCAGAGGGCATTGCATAAAAGCGTCGGTAGAAAAAATGATTAAGCCCACGCGGTCGGCGGCAAAATTTTCGGTGATGCGCTTCAACTCAAATTTCACCTTATCCAATCGGGTCGGCATGATGTCGTTTGCATCCATCGAGGAGGACAAATCGGTAACAAAAATGATGTCTTTGCCCGATGTTTTCACTTCTTTTTGAATTTCGCCGAATGAAGGACCGAGCAGCGCGACGATTATTAAGGAAAAATAAGCAAAGCGTATCAAAAGTTTGCTCCGCAAATAGCGAAATACAACTTTCATGGACTTTGCAATATTGCGATATCGCCAAAAAAGAACGCCGTAAGCGGCAACAAACCACAAAAAAGCAATGAGTTCCCAATAGCCAAGTTCCCTGAACCAATTCATAAATTTCGGAATTTTGGGCAAAAATAGCAAATGAAATTTTAATTTCGCATATTTTTCTCTACGAAACGATAAAAGCCGTTTTTTTTTCGTGTTTTCCTAAAATCTGTATTAGATTGCGGAGCTAAATGCTTGTGGTTTTTAATGCTAAGGTCGCAAGCCGGGAGCTTAAAATACAATGTTTCGCGCCCTTTTTCAGACTTATACTCAAAGTAATGTGCAATTGTAAATCCGAAAAAAAATGAACCTGAAAACACATACTTAGGTGCGAACAAATGCCCCTGCTGTCATACTGCGCGTAATTTTTCCTTTTCAAAAAAAAACACCGGAAAAAAATTATTTTTACGAAAAAAAAATAAACTTTGCACTTTGTTGTTATGTGCTAAAACAAAAACTTTTAATGAAATGAAATTTTTTCTGAGCATTTCCCTCGCCCTCATTCTCTCTTTCAACGCTTTCAGCCAAGATGAGAAAACACAAAAAGAAATTGAGAAACAAGAACTGAGCAAATTGATTGGCAGTTTTGACCTTAAAGCGAGTTTTGTCGAACGCGCTTGCACTTGTATAGATTCGATTTCAAAGGAAAAAGTATCTTTTGAAGAAAGTTTGTCCGGAATCAAATCTTGTATTGACAGAAATGTTGTCCTGTATCAAATTTTGGAAAAAGCCGACATCAGCAGCAAGCAAGACAGCTCTGCCAAAACCTCCGATATCAGTGTCAATGCCGATGTTAATTCGGAAGAATACCAAAAATATTACTACAAAATTGAAAGTTTGTTGATGGAAAATTGCGATGCGCTCAAAAAAATTGTGGGCGCAAACGATAAATCGAACGAAAATTCCTATTCAAACAATCAAGACGCTTTAAACGCTTACAACAGGGGGATTGCCTTTTCTGAAAAAAATGATTTCAAAAATGCGGCAGCGAACTATAAAAGGGCTTTAAAAATTGACAGCAAATTCGCCTTTGCTTGGGATAATTTGGGGCTTTGTTATCGAAAAATGGGTAAATATAAAAAAGCTTTGGAGGCTTACAAAAACTCCTTAGCGATTGACCCAAAAGGAATGATGCCCTTACAAAATATTCCTATCGTGTATTCGTACATGGAAAAATACGAAGAAGCGATTGCGGCTTATCGCGATTTAGAAAAAGTTGATAAAGACAATCCCGAAGTTTATTACGGAATCGGGCATATTTATTTTCAATTTTTGAAAGATTATGAAAAAAGTTTGGACAATATGTGCAAGGCATATCGCATCTACATCAATCAAAATTCCCCTTACAGAGCACACGCCGAAAAAATCATATCCATGATTTTTGATGAAATGAAAAAACAAGGAAAAGAAAAACAATTCAATGACATCTTAACCGCTCATAATTTTTCAGTGAAGAAGTAGGCATAAAAACTAATTCTCGAACAGTTAAAATGTGTGAAAAATAAGGAACGAAACTTGTTTTGCATTTTTCTCGACTTCTTAGCCGGCATGTACCGCGAGCTTTAGCTTGCGAATTTGGCATGTACCGCGAGCTTTAGCTTGCGAAGTTGGCATGTACCGCGAGCTTTAGCTTGCGAATTTGACGTGAACAGCTCGCTTGAGCTTGCGAAAGGGTCGTGTAGGGAGCGCGTGTTGTAG
>JBPOJO010000012.1:0-6564 GCA_052033485.1 Bacteroidota bacterium
GCATTAACGGAAAATTTTGAAATCCCCGAAGACCTCAAACTTGAAGAGGATGAAGAATTTGAGCCTTCTCGTTTGCTGATAAAAGACGGAAAATTTGCCGCAGGTGTGAGGATTATCCCGATAACTGCCGATGTGTTAAAAGATTTTAACAAAGGAGAAAATGTCAGCAAATGCAAAGACCGCACACAAAAACGCGGTGCGCGCCGGCTTTTGCAGCGTTATCGTGCGCGGCGCGAGCGACTGCTGACGGTTTTGCGGGCGTTGTCATGGATTCCTGCTGATTTTCCGGTGCTTTACGGGCGCGAATACACGGAAAAACTGCGAAAATATGCACGCGAAGGCAAAAAATACCCCGATTGTGTGCTGAATGATTTGATGCGGCAAAAAGGGTGGCAAGTGAATCCGAAACAAACCGTCGGAACGGGGAATTTTGCCAAAACTTTGCTCACGCCTGCGCGTGTACACGAGCGATTCGCGCAAATGGGCAAAGAGTTTGATATTCAGACGATTAGCGAGGACGGTAAAGTAATTTTGCCTTTGGATTGGCTCGTTTTTTACCTCCGACACCTCGCTACGCGCGAACAACTTTCGCCCGAAGAACTTGCCCTCGTCCTTTATCATTTGAACCAAAAAAGAGGTTTTAAAAGCTCGAAAAAAGGGAATGAGGAAGAAAACAAAACGACAAAGGACTCGGAAAAAAACAAGGAAAATAACGGAAAACCGACGGAAGAAGCAAAAGAGTTTAAAAATTATTTTGTTAAATCCGTTGAAAAAACTGACAAAAAGTACAAAGGAAGCGATGTTTATTCCGTCGTTCTGAGCGAATCTTCAGAAAGTGAGCTCGAATTTGCTTTTACAATCAACAAAGCTCCTGACAAAGAACACAAAGATTTAGCGCATTTTCAAGCAAATTTGCATCAATCCATGCAAGTTTCTTTGCAGAAAAGCAAAGGTTCTTTTAAATGCGAATTGCCGAAAAGCCAAAAAACTGTTACCGAAGAATGGGCGGTTATTCGCAAAATCGTGCCGCTCGGAAAAGAAAAAATTAAAGAACGCGAATTTGACACTTTTCTCATTCAACTTGCGGACGAAAAATGCGGCAAAACGTATTCAATTTTTAAAGAAGGTGAAAATGCCTTTCTGAAAATAACGCTCTCAACCGACCAAAAAGGCGAACAGACTTTCACTTTCAAACGCTCAAAAGCAACCGCGTGGACGCAAGAAAAGGAAAAAATTAACGCGAGCATCGCCGAAATGTTTGCCTCGGGGGAGATTCAAAGCGTCGCTGATTTTCATCTTTCTTTTATCCTTAAAGACTTGAAAAACAATCAATTCGGTGAATATTCCATTCGCAATCAAATTATTTTGAGAAAATGGTATGTTTCCGAATTTGATAATATTTTTGCCAAACAAAGCTCATTTTTGCCCAATTTAAGCGAAAATAATTTGGAAAAAATTCTTTCAAAACTCTATCAAAACGAAGGCGAAGGACAATGTACGGAATCTGTGGGCAAAACAAAGCAAAAAATTACCCTTGTCAAAAACGGTAAAATTTACAAAGACGATGTGCGCCGTGTGTTCAAAAAGGGGGAAGATGCCCTTGCTTATTTGCTCAATAAACACATCATTTATTTCCAAAGAAAGTTAAAATCGCAGGTTTCGGGCATTGCCGAATGTCGTTTTGAACGTTTTGAAATGTCTATGGACGGCAAATCTTTGAAGAAAAAAGTCAGGGTAACGCCCCTCAGTTCGCCCGCAGCGCAAGAATTTCGCATTTGGAACGAAATTAATAACCTCAAATATGCCGAAGGACTTGGCAGGCAGCCTTTTGTTGCACTTTCCGATGCCGAAAAAGAAATTTTGCGTAACAAACTTTGGACAACGGACTCCGTTAAAGTTGATGCTTTAGCCAAACTTTTTGGGAAAAAATCCGAATTTGTTGAGTTTAACAAACCCCTGAACCTCAAAATTGCCGGACACACGACCGCAGTGGAGTTGCGCCGTTGCTTGCGGAAATTGCAAGATAAAGAAGAGCAACAAGCCGCCGCAAATATTTTGGACAAAATTTTTGAAAATGAGCCGCAATTTGAATTGCTTTGGCACATTTTGTACTCCATAGATGCGGATTTGGAAAGTGAACCCGTCAATAATCCGATTGTGAACGCCCTTTGCCGGCATTTTAATTTTTCGCAAAACGCCGCCGTTGAGTTGGCAAAAGCGAAATTTAAAGATGATTACAGTTCGCTTTCCAAAAAAGCCATCAATAAACTTTTGCCTTTGATGCGTGCGGGGAAGTTTTTTAATCCCGAAAACATTCCCGCACAAGCGCGTGCGCGCATTGCACGTATACAAGCGGGCGAAGCGGACGAAAGCATTGAGGCGAAAACCTACAAAAAATTGTTTGCTTTGGGCGAAAATTTGGCAAATTACGGCGGTCTTTTGTTTTTTGAAGCCGCATCGCTCGTCTACGGCAATCATTCGCGCGAAGAAGAGTTTGACAAGCTGCAAAATTTTAACGACATTAAAAGGCTAAAGCAACACAGTTTGCGCAACCCGATTGTCGAAAAAATTGTCAATGAAGTTTTGATGCTTGTCAAAGAAATTTGGAAAAATTACGGACTTCCCGACGAAATCGTGATTGAGTTGGCGCGAGAAATGCGTCAAACCGCAGAAGAACGCAGTGAAAGCACCGAAAGAAATTCCAAAAATGAAAAGGAAAACAAGAGAATTGCGGACAGATTGTGCGAATATTTTCCGCATAAACCCGTTACGGCAAATAACATTGAACGCTACAAACTTTGGGAATCCGTGCCTTTTGATGATACGGAAGGCGAAAAGTCGCCTAAATTATTCGGCGTTTGTATCTATTCCGGCGAAAGAATCAACGTCAATGATATTTTTGACGAAAATAAAGTTCAAGTCGACCACATCATTCCTAAATCGCGTTTTTTTGATGATTCTTTTGCCAATAAAGTTTTGGTGCTGACGGCGGAAAACAAGAAAAAAGGCGAACAAACGGCTTATGACTACATCGCTTCGAAAGGAAAAGACGCTTTGCAAAAATTTACGGCGCGCATTGATGATTATTTTAAAAATTCGCGCAAGAAAAAAAATTATTTGCTCATGCCCGCAAGCGAAATTCCCGAAGATTTTGTCAGCCGACAACTTAATGAAACGCGCTACATCACAAAAAAAGTGCGCGAAGAACTCCGCAAAATTACTGATGTGAGGGTTACGAGCGGCGGCGTTACGGATTATTTGCGGCATATTTGGGGCGTGGACGGCGTTATGAAAGAACTTTTGCGTCCGCGTTATGAGGCATTGGAATCGCGTTATCAATTACAAGGAAAGTTGATTCATTGGCAGGAGCGTGAAAATTCGCGCGGCGAGAAGCACAAAGTTGAAATTTTTGAAGGTTATTCAAAAAGACTTGACCACCGGCATCACTTGCTCGATGCGATTGTGATTGCTTGTACGCGGCAGGGACACGTGCAGATGTTGAATCATAAAAACGCATTTCTCAGAACTGAAATCCTTGAAAACGGAAAAATCAATGAGGCTAAATTTGATGAAACAATGGGTAAATTTGCCGAAAAAGATGCCACACTTGATAAAAAGGAGATAAAGGAGTTGCTGATTTTGTGGGCAAAAAATTATGACAAACGAAAAGAGGACAGCGGACGAGGCGGTGTTACGAAATTCAGTCCGCCTTGGCGTACTTTTGTCAAAGATGTGAAAAATGCTTTGGAAAATACGATTGTTTCTCTGAAAGTCAAACAAGAAATGCAGGGACAATTGCACGACGAACAGCCTAAAGGTGAAATTTTGAAAAACGAGCGTGTGCCTATTGACAAAGTTTGGGAAATTCTTGCAGACTTGCATCACAAACGCTCGTCGCCGTATGTGATTCCGGAAATGTATAAAAAAGTGCAGGCGAACTTGATGGATATTTTGGAAAAAAACAATTTTGATATTGCTGCCTGCAAAAAAGAACGGAAAAAAACACCTTTGAAAAACAAGAATGACGTTGAAATTGAGTTTTTGACCCTTCACCGACGAGTTTTTGCGCGCAGGAGAAGCATTATCGGCATGACAAAACCGCAAATTGAGAGCATACTTGATGAAAAAATCCGAAAAGCCGTCATTGATGAACTTTTGGGTGGTTCTGTTCCCGAAGATGTCAAAAAATTGAAAGAATTGCTCACGGAAGATAATCTTACCGCTTTCAATGAAAAAAGGCGAAAAGAGGGAAAATTTCCGATTTTTAAAGCGGTTTGTGAGGAATCGGAAATGAGCAATAACAGCGGAGAGACAAATTTTTCAATCGGACACCAAAAACATTTTACCAAAGGCAACAATTATTGTTTTGTGGTCGGCACGGGTATCAATAAAAAAGGCGAAAGAGAGCGAAAATTCGGCAGTGTTCCCTTGGTTGATGCGATGGAATTGCAAAGAAACGGTTTTAAACCGGCAGACAATGTTTTTGAAAAAGAAGACAAGCTTTGTTTTGAGCTTTTCAAAAATGATTTGGTTTTTGTGCCGCTTTCAAATCAAAAAATTGAAGATGTGGATTGGAACGACACACGATTTATTTTATCGCGTTTATTTTCGGTCATTAAATTTTCCGGAAATCGAATTTGGCTTGCGCCATTTTTGAAAGCGCACGAAATTTTTGCTCGTAAAGGAGATGAAAATTTATTGCCTAAAGATTGCTCCGAAGAGGATATTTGGGAAATCGTGCCGGACAATTTTTCCGAAAAAATTGTTCCGAAGCATATTTCTGCTGCTAAAAATACGCTTTATAAAATATCTTTCGCTGCTCCGAACGAAAAACCCAATCGTCTCGGACACATCGAAGGGTATTGGAATGATGAGGGCGAATTTGTTTCGATTAAATAGTTTTTTTGACCGCCGCGAATTTCTTTGCGGCGGTTTTTTTGTACTCATTCTCTTTTCATCTGCGTTTTTGCAGCGAAAAGCCTTGTTTTTGACACCAAAAACAAAAAATTGATGATAAAAAAAACATTACATTTTGCTTCCCCTGCTTATTTGTCCAAAAAAGATATGCAGTTGGTCGTAAAAAAAGCAGACGGCAGCACTGCTTCCGTCCCGATTTCCGATGTGGGCGTGCTGATTTTGGAAAGTCCTCAAATCACGATAACGCACGCCCTTTTGCAAGAACTTTTGGCAAATAATGCGGCAGTGATTAGTTGCGACGATAAACATTTGCCGACGGGTTTGATGCTCAATTTGAGCGGGAATACTTTGCAAAGTGTTCGTTTTCGACATCAAATTGAAGCGGGGCAGGCGTTGAAAAAACGACTTTGGGCACAAACCGTGAAAGCAAAAATTGAAAATCAGGCTTTGCACCTCGAAATGCGCGGCATCAACGCCGATACGCTTTGGCATTGGGCGCGCGAAGTGCAGTCGGGCGACAAGGCGAATTTGGAGGGCGCGGCGGCGGCTTTTTATTGGAAAAATATTTTTTCGGGTTTGGCGGGGAAGGCGGAAGGGATTGAACATTTTCACCGCGACCCTGAAGGTATGCCGCCGAATCACCTGCTCAATTACGTGTATGCGGTTTTGCGAGCGATTGTAGCGCGTGGGCTGACGGCTTCGGGATTGTTGCCGACTTTGGGCATTTTTCACCGCAATCAGTACAATGCCTATTGTTTGGCTGACGATGTGATGGAGCCGTTTCGTCCATTTGCGGATAAAATTGTGTATGAAATTTTGGCATCGGGAAATGATAATGCCCTAATGACAAAAGACGAAAAAGCGCGTCTATTGCGCATCGCGACGGAGGATATTGTTGTCCGCAATCGTCGCAGTCCCTTGATGGTTGGTCTTCAGCAAACGACTAACTCGCTTTACCGATGTTTTTCGGGAGAAGAAAAAGAGATAATTTTTCCGAAACTGATAAAAACAAAGCGCAAAAAAATGACTTCCGAAGACGAATTTGAAGAAGAATTCGACGATGAACACACGCCTTAATGAGTACAGAATTATGTGGCTCTTTGTCATTTTTGACCTTCCGGTCAAGACGAAATTGCAACGAAAACGTGCGGCTGATTTTCGTAAAAAGCTGATAAAAAAGGGTTTTATCATGTTGCAATACAGTGTGTATGTGCGGCATCACCCGAGTCGCGAGAATGCGGAGGTGTTCAAAAAATATATCCGCGAAATCGTCCCTGTTTTGGGGGGCGTAAAAATGTTGTTGGTTACGGATAAGCAATTCGGTATGATGGAGAGCTATTCGGGCGGCAAAAAAGACCCTCCGCCGGAAGAGCCGGAACAACTTATGCTTTTTTAAAAAACTTTAATGTTGAAAATTTGGAATTGAATGCGAAATAACAGTAAAAAAGAGGGCTGTTTTTCAAAAAAAAAGCCGAGAAATGAATTTTTGATTCGTTTTCGGCTTATTTTTTTTTGTCTCAAAACGCTGCAAAGACCTTAAAGTCAATCACTTATGAGGGGTCTGTTGTGCAAAAATACGAAAAAACCCTATTTGAAACCAATTCACAACAATCGTCCTTTCAAGCCGGCACGTCATTTCGTTGTGCA
>JBPOJO010000007.1:0-2261 GCA_052033485.1 Bacteroidota bacterium
CGCTGAATTGTCCGTAAGAAAAACATTGAAAAACAGTGCTTTAGCGTTCAGACTTGCCTCGTTTTCCGATGAAAAAATTGCCGAAGCTTTGCAAATTTCGCTCTCTGAGCTTATTGAATTATTCAAGGATTGATTTTATCTTTTGTTTTACTCCGTATTTTGTAACACTTCATTCGGTTTGAAAAACAGTGTGTCGCAAGCACTTTAGATTGCGGCACACCTTCGGCAAAACATTGTTTATTTACTCTTTCCCCCAAAAAAACAGCTTTTTTTATCATAAAAGATGCGCCTCGAAAATAAAATATTCCGCTTATGTCTTTTTTCGGTCGCGGGAGTGAAAAAAAAATATAAAACAAAAAATAACGAAATTTTTAAGCTCAATTTACGTTTTTCTCAAAAAAATTGCTTTGTTTTGAGAAAATTGTGCGACTTTATTGAGTTTTTAATTTCAAAAAAATGACTATGAAATATTTTCTTTTGCCGCTTTTTTTTGCCGCAGTATTTTTTTCTTGTACTGCTCCTAAATCAAATAACAAGGAGGAATACACCATTTTGGCTGAAAAAAAATTTAAAAATGATTTTTCTGTTTTGTTCAGCCCTGACAAAAACTTTGTGCTCTGCGCTAAAAATCCCGATAAAGCCAATCTTAACGCAGACAGCGAAAACGGTTATTTCATTTACGACATCAAAAATAAGGCACTTATTCACGAAGAAAACCTCTTGCGCGGAGGCTCATATCGTTGGGCTGATGCACAAACCGTCGAAATAACTCCCCGTAAAGAATACAACGCCAAAACGACCGGCGATTTGCCGAAGAGTTACTTTTTTGATGTGGTTGAAAAAAAGCAGGTTAAAAAAACTTCTGCAAACGAAAAATAGCTTAACGAAGCATTGCAAATTGGTATATAGTTTGCGTTTTTTTTGTTTAGCTGTCAGCAAAAATTGTAACGCAAGCTCCGACTTGCGCATGATTGGGTGCTGTAACCTTACTTTTTTTTCATCTAACATCTTTTCACATGAAAAACTTACTTTTTTTGATATTTTTGCCGATTTTTTTTGTTTTTGCCCATGAAATTTTTGCACAAAAAGAACAAAAAGCCGAAGGCAAATTGGTCGGATTTCACAAAACTTCCGCACATCAATTTGAAATTATCATCAGAGATGAGCAAAGTATGGGGGTAGCTTCTTATGAAGCCAAAAAATCAGATGCTTTTATCGAAAACTTGGAAAAAAATTTCGCCCAATTACGAGATACCAAAATTTCTTTTTTTTATGAAGCCTACGACGAAAAAACCTCTTCTTATTACAAGGGATTGTATTTGCGTAACGCCTCAGAAGGGCAAAAAAATGAAACATCAGGCAAGCCGAACGTCTACGGAGCAAACGATAAAACGAATGTTTTTTGGAACAGAACCGGCGACACGTACAACATTTACGATGCAGGAAAAGAAGTTTTCGGCACTTCTTGTTCGTGGTTCAACGATGTTAATTTGGTGATTTACAGTCCGGAAAAAAAAGTACATTACTATTGCAAAGACTACAAAACAAAGTCGCAAGGTGATTTGCACGAAGCCGAAATGGTGGTCAGCGGCGACTTGGTTTGCAGCCGAACCGGAAATACTTATTGGATTTTTGTCAAAGGTAAAATTCCCTACAACACAAAATCCTCTTGGGCTAATGATGATTTGCTTGTCTATGATTTTGACACAAAAACCAATTGGCTGCTCAAAAATTACAGAAATATGCAAGATTACACTTTTACTTCCGACATTGAAACCGTCAGCGTCGGTGCTCAGGCTTGTTGGATGGCAGACGAAAAATATTATTCGCTTTATATAGAAGGCGAATTTGTTGCGGACAAACTCACAAGTTCGTATGTCGGTAATGATTTGCTCGTTTATCGCGCAAAAACGAACAAATCCTATCTCTTGAAAGATTACGCCAAAAATTCGGATAAAAAATTTCGCACGGCAAGGGAAATGTGAAATAATATTCGGCTTTAACGAACTTTTTTTTGAAAACGGCGCATTTTTGTTCTCAAATTCACTTTTAAACCACAAATATTTTTCAGATGAACAGTATCAAATTTCTCTTTTTTCTTTTTTTCTTTTTGTCGGCGAATCTTGTTTTCTCTCAAAAAAAATCGCCTTTTGAAAGCAAAAAAAACACAATATTTGTCGGCAAAGTGCTGTCAAAACCTTGGTCAAAAACAGGTCAAAGTTATTGCGCACAAGGAAGTGATTACCTTGTTTTAAAATTGA
>JBPOJO010000350.1:0-5075 GCA_052033485.1 Bacteroidota bacterium
TGTATTTCGGGAACATTTTTGCTTGATAGAGTAAATCTTTTTCCTGTAACAAAACAAGTTTTTGAGGGCGAAATGTATCATTCAGGTATAGCTATACAAGGTGAGTTTTTGGGCGAAATCATAGGCAAAGAAAGCATAGAACCTGACTTACAGCAAACTCTTTCCCAAGATTTTATTCCAAATCTTCCGATTGTAAAATATTTGAGTTTTACGGCAAATACGGATAGTTTTAATCCTTATGGTTACTCCGAAAAAAAATACAACTACCGTACAAGTTTGTTACACAATAAAAAAATTAACAAAATTTATATAGTAGGAAATTATTCGGTTTATTCTCCAAAAATTGAAATTTCGGGACAAATTTCGGGAAAATTATACCGAAACTGCGCTAATATTGTGAATTTCCGTTGCCCGCAACTTGGGAAAAGCTACCAACCAAGGTTTCGCTGTTTCGGCGGGAAATGTGCTCAGACTGATGAAAAAGGGGGTGTTATAATAATTCCCGATAAGGAAAAAGTTATAATCGAAATTTTTCTCAACAAAAACTTGTCCCGAAAAGCTGAATTTCTAACAGAATTACCGCCGCTGCCGGAGGCTGAGATATTCTTTGACAATCAAAAACCGGATTATGTTTGCGGCAGTAAAATCCCCGAAAAAATTGACATTCAATTGATTGCCGATGCTTTTTTTGCCAAAAACTATCCTAATTCTGCTGACTTCACGCCACAAGATGTTAAAATTACTTTGCGCAGAGGCGGCAAACTAATTCATTCTCAAAAATTTATTGGTGCAGAAATTCATTTGACAAATTTTAGAAAAAAATACGCTGCGGGAGATATTTTAGGAGTCGAAATTCAGTCATGTTTGCACGCACAAAAGCAAATTTTGTATTTTGATAATAAATATTTTTCATGCGTCGTGTGGTAACCAAAACAGTCAGATACTTCAAAAATAACAAATATCTACTCCCGTTTTTTGCAAAACTTGTCAGAAAATAAATCGAACGAAAGTCGCTGATAGATAATCAGGTGTGTCTCCCTGAGGCTTAATGGCTGCTTTTTAACCTTTTTTCAGCTAAGATTTCACCCAAACGGGACTTATTTCGCGTCCAAAATTAGCGGAAAATAAAAAAAACAAGCCCCAAAAATTTAACATCTTTTTTTGCGCTCGTGAACGAACAGAAACTACCTTTGCAAAAAAAAAAATGTCAATTAAGAAAAAAACGGCAAAAGAATCGCAAGTCATTATGACCGAATTGGTTTTGCCGAACGATACTAACACGTTGAACAACCTCATGGGAGGGCGTTTGATGCACCTTTTAGATGTTGCTGCGGCTATTGCGGCGCAAAAACATTCAAACCGAATCGTTGTTACGGCATCGGTTGATAACATCACTTTTGATGCCCCGATAGCCCTCGGCAATGTCGTTACTCTCACGGCACAAGTTACGCGCGCATTCAATTCTTCGATGGAAGTTCGCGTTGTCGTAACCGCAGAAGATATTCCCTCGGGCACAAAAAAAACAACGAATAAAGCATTTTTAACATTTGTTGCCGTTGACCAAAACGGTCGCCCTATCAACGTGCCTGAATTGCTGACAGAAACAGAGGAAGAAAACAAACTTTACGAGGGTGCTTTGCGCAGGCGCGAACTTCGCTTGCTGTTGAGCGGACGCATCAAAGCGGACGATGCCTCTTCGCTCAAAGAACTTTTTGCGCCGCAAGCCTAATGCAATTTTTTCATATTTGATTGATTTTCAATGCTTTTTATTTTTTTTACATTCCTGCAAATTCGCCGTCATGCGGGTAAAAATTTGACATTGAGTTTGTTGATAGCTTTATTGACAAGCCTCACGGCATCGGTTTTTATCTTTGAAAATGCCGTGCGAGAGGAAATTACGGCTTTGTCGGAACATTTCCCCGATTTGACAGTGCAAAAAAATGCAGGCGGTCGTCTGATTCCGATTGATAATTTTTTGAAAGATTCCTTAAAAAATTTTTCGGGTGTTCGACAGGTAGAAGGACGTATTTTTGGCTATACCGCAAATGAAGCAAGCGGCGCAATTTTGACGATTTGGTCGAGCGAAAATGAATTATACGGAAATTCTTTTTCCGAAAATATGCCTGACTCAAGCGAAATAATTGTCGGGCGAGGATTTTCGGATTTGACGGGTTTAAGGGCGGGGGACTACGTTTCGCTTCGCGAGACAAACGGCAAAAATTATTCATTTAAGATTCGGGCAGTTTTGGGCGAGGAAACGGCAATTTTAACACAAGATTTGCTGATTTTGAACCATGCTGCTGCCCGAAAATTACTTTTTTTGAAAGATACGGAATTTACAGATGCGGCGATTTGGCTTTCAAATGAGCTTGAAACTGATAATTTGGCAAGAAAAATTAAAGAAAAATTTGCGGGGCTTCGGGTGAATACACGAAGGCAACTAAAAGCAACTTACTTGCACGTGTTTTCGTATCGTTCGGGTTTGTTTTTGAGCATTTTAAGTGTTTTGTTCGCCTCATTTGCTGTTTTGATTTGGGAGCGAATTTCTCCGCTCAACTCTTCGGAACGAGAAGAAATGTCTTTGTTAAAAGCGGTCGGTTGGTCAGTTCCGCTTTTGTTGCAAATACGCCTTGCGGAAACATTTTTCACGGCGGCGACGGGTTTTCTTTTGGGTTTTTGTCTTGCGTATTTACATCTTGAGATATTTGATGCTTGGTTGGTAAAAAATTTCATTGTCGGAGACGGGGTTTTACTTCCTTCATTTACAATGTATTACGATTTTAATTTTACTGTTTTTGTCGCCCTTGCGGCAGGAATTTTGTTGCCTTATTTATCTGCTTCTGTTATTCCGGCATGGAGAGCGGCTGTTTCCGAGCCTTTATAATTTTTCAAAAAGCGTCCCTGCGTAATTATAAAGGCATTACCTTTCACAAAAAAATCAACAGATTAGCTCCAAAAACTAAGGCAAACTGAGCGTTTGCAGCTTATCAGCCGTGAACAAATTTTAAAAATTAAGGCTGAATGTGCCCGAATTTTTGTCAAATTTATAAGAATCTGTACAACCTTCCGCAATACCCGGAACGAAAATGTGAAAAGTCAAATCTAAACCTTTTTGAGGAATTTTGACCATGCAGGTCAAATTTTCGCGTAAAAAAAAGCTAACATCGGGTTTGTAATCTTCGCGACCTGCTTTAAATTTACATTTTTTTGTACTTTCGAGATAGGCTTGAAAGTTAAAAACTTTGTCGGAAATATCATTCCATTTTGCATCGTAAAATCGCAATTTGTCGAGTGTTCCGAAGCAACCTTCTCCGCCGCAGTAGGATTGAAAAATACCGATGACGATTGAGCCGTCGTTTTTCCGCCAAACTGCCATTTCGTAAGCGGGGTTTGTCATGCCTACTTCGCCGTCTTCGATGTCGGTGAGGGCGAATTTCATGTATCCGTTGGAGGAGTCATGGATAAAAACTTTCCATTTTGTGCCTTCCGTGCTGACATCTTCGGAGAAAACTTCAGGTGTTTTGCGGATAAAATCATCATAAAAATCTTTGATTGCGGTTTTTTGAGCAGTTGTTTCCGAGAAATTTAGCCAAAGAAGCAAAGAAAAGATAAAAATTTTTGCGGAAAACACGAAATTGCTTTTAGAGTTCATCATTTTTTGCGAAAGTTTTTGATGAATACAAAATTACGAAAAAACGACTTTTATTCCAAATCAAAATCCCGAAAAGGCGAGTGTAAATCGGAAAAATGAATTTTCTTGAAAGTATTTGCGTGAATTTATTTGTTAAAAAATCGATGCTATTTTGCCTGAGTGTACCGCGAGCTTCAGCTTGCGGATTTATGGAACAAGCCATGTCAATAAACGAATGTAAGGTCGCAAGCTAAAGCTCGCGGTTTAATTTTTGACAAACCGGCTAAATAGTTACGAAAAATCAAAAAAGCCGCATTTGTTTGTGGCTTAATAAAAATTTAAAGTATTGATTATCAGTTTTTTTTGATGGCGCAAATAATGGCAGAAATATTTCGCATGAATGCTTAATAACAAAAAACTCCGGCAACTCATCTGCCTCCGAAAATCGCACTTCCGACCCTGACTAAGGTCGAACCGTGTTGCAAAGCAATGTCCGCATCACTGCTCATGCCGATAGACAATTCACAAAAATCAATATTTTTATTGTTAAATTCTCTGCGTAATTTTTCAAAAAAAGTTTGAATAAATGCAAATTCCTTCTCAACTTGTCCCTTGTTTGCTGTATTGCTTGCCATACCCATCAAACCCATTACACGCACATTTTTCAAACCGTGAATTTCTTGAGAAACAAGCAAATCCCAAAGTTCCGCTTCGTCAAATCCAAATTTTGTCTCCTCCTGAGCTATGTGCATTTGCAGCAAACAAGGAATAATTCGCCCACATTTGCCTGCTTGTTTGTCAATTTCCGACAAAAGTTTGAAACTGTCAACGGAATGAATCATCGCCACAAAAGGCGCAATAAACTTAACTTTGTTGCTTTGTAAGTGCCCAATCAGATGCCATTCAATATCTTTCGGTAAAGCCTCATATTTCGGACACAGCTCCTGCACGCGGTTTTCTCCGAAAATTTTTTGACCCGCACGGTAGGCTTGCAAAATTTCGTTTTCGCCGAAAGTCTTGCTGACCGCAACTAATTTTGCGCCCCCGTTGCGACATTTTTCTCTGAAAAAATGTATTTTTTCCTCAATACTCATCATGGTAGATTTTAGTTTGAAACTAAAAATGTGTTAAAATTACTCTTCCGAAAGTGTTAATTTTCCGGTATAGGACATAACCTCTTTCATGCACAATGCTGTGAGGCGTGCGTCCTCAAGTGCATCATGCTCGTCAGATTCGCGTTCAAATCCAAAATATTCCGCAACGGCATTCAGGCTGCGCGATTTGGGCACTGCAATTTTGTTTTTTTCTAAAATCTTAAACAAAAAATAACTTAAATTATGCAAATACAAAGAGGTATTTGAAAACGGATATACCGACTTAATGTTGAAATAGGCGTGCCGCAAAAAATTTATGACATACATAATGCTTTGACCGCAAATGATAC
>JBPOJO010000746.1:0-1890 GCA_052033485.1 Bacteroidota bacterium
GTTGTAAGTTGTTTCCGTTATGACCCTGCTCGGCAAAAAAGGGTTGCAAGCGGAATAATTTTTTTTTTGTTAGAGTTTAGTCGGCTTGCAAAACACTGTATTGCGCGCGCTCAGCCGGCGACAGTAAAGTTTTAAAACCGCAAACTAATCACTCGCGCTATGCTCGGCAAAAAAAACTTAATTTTTTTTTCTGACAGCGGCGAGGCAACAAAGGCGTTGCTTCAATCTTAAAAGTACGTAAAAAATTTGCTCGCGCGGTTTCGACATTAAAAGGCTACACGGTAGTTTTTTTTAAATAATCCGTACAAAAGCAAGAAATTTTTTTATTTTGCTTTGAGGAGGGGAGGTTTAGGCAGTCGGTTGTGAATTGGTTTCAAATAGGGTTTTTTCGTATTTTTGCACAACTTAAAATCTATTTTCGGAAAATGTCCCGATAGGGACTAAATATCTTTGCTTTTTTTGGGCGAATCCTTAACTAAACAGCATTGACCCTTAGGGCATGGTTTTAGCTTTTTTCCTTTTCTTGCATTTCTTTAATGTAAGCATCAGCCATTTTATTTGCTTCGGCTTCTAAGTCAGGAACGCCGTCGATACCACAAGCCCCCGTAGTTCTTAGCTGCTCGTACATTTTATCTCTCCTTTCAATCATAATCTGTTTTCGGAATTTACCGACAATTTTTTTTCTTTCTTCTTCACTCATGGCTTAAATTCATTAAGGTTAAACAAGATTTCACAAATTTCTTTCATGCTGTAAGTGTCAAGCATATCAATAATTTCATCTTCCGTCGCCCATGCTGCGCCTTTGGGTTTTACAGAAAATCCAATGTTTTTATACACAACACGCAATTCATCAAAATTGTTGCGGACAGCTTGATAAATATCATTATCACTAAAAAAAGGTGCAATAATCGTGCCTTTGTCGGGGTGATTGTGTGTAATAATTTTGCCCTCAAAAGATTTCCCGGCATCATCAAAACTCAATTCGCCCTCGCTGCCTACATATCTTGCCGTTTGTTTGCCGTTTTTCTCATAGACATACAAAAACTCAACAGGTCTGTTTTTGATGTAACTTTCTGCCTCTTTCAAACTGCGTCCGTCAGGCGGTATTCGGGGCGGTTTTAGGGGTTTAGGCATAATACCTATTGTGTGCTTGCTGTGCGTGTTGCTTGGCTATTTCTTTTGACCAGCCGTATTTAAGCATCAATCTTTCTGTGTCTTCGTTGACTGTTATTGTATCAGCCTTTGCTTTTTCATTCAATTCTTGAATGCGTTTTTGTTTTTCTTCTTCACTCATCGGTAATGTTCGTTTAAAAGTCTTTCAAAAGTAGGCAATAATTCATTAAAATCCTTGTCATCAAAAAACCAAAAATCACCTGACTTTGGGAATTTCACTTTTGATTGCGTGTAAACATATTGCGAAAACAACTGTGCAAAGATTTCAACACGCCTATTCAAGTATTCATGAAAATCTTTGTACGCCTGACTATTGTCATCGTCTTTACTTAACGCTAAACGCCTTTTAAAAGTTTCAGTCTTTTGCACTTTTTCAAAGAAACTATCAAACAATTTACCATCAACCAAGTATTTGCCCTTTCCTTTGGCAGTTGTGAATAGGTTTCAAATAGGTTTTTTTCGTATTTTTGCACAACGTCTTGGAAAACACGAGCTCTGCGGTGTTACGTTGTGAATTGGTTTCAAATAGGGTTTTTTCGTATTTTTGCACAACGCTTAATGCAAAGACGGAAATTGCTAAATTGTTGTGAATTGGTTTCAAATAGGGTTTTTTCGTATTTTTGCACAACTTGCGCCGAGCGCGGTCAATAGCTACCATAGTTGTGAATTGGTTTCAAATAGGGTTTTTTCGTATTTTTGCACAACGACGAAGATGAG